>NZ_JAJJBY010000023.1:0-71855 GCF_022625245.1 Bacillus sp. TL12
GGCGAACGCCAGCACTTTTTATCTTTTGTACGGTGTAGAAGGTTTATTAGGTTGATTCGGTTGATTCGGTTTCTGAGGGACTTCAGCTTTTTTCCAGCTTACCGCTAGATCCGGGCTTGTTTTCTCTTCACTACGCTCTAATAAAACTACTGCGTCTTGAATCGTTTCTGTTCCCTTATGTTCAATACCTTGTAATTTCGTTAAATTACCAGATACTTTAAAGCTAAATTCACCAGAAGGCGTTTCTTTCGGAATTAACACGCGGAATTTTTCTCCTACATTAAATTCTGTTTTTGTTTCGCCTTTTTCATTCACAAACTTAACTCCTTGTGGCGCACCAGTTGCTTGCACTTTGTATGTTCCACTCTTTGCATTTGTTTCCACTGTATATAAACCTGTTTCGAAAAACTCATCTTTTAATACTGCTTCTTGTTTTTCCGACGGCGTAACGCTCATCGTGATTTCTTGTACTTCTTCACTGCTAGCCGCTTTCGCAACAATGTCTTTCGTTAATTTCTCTACATTTTTATTACGAAAATCTAAATCATCGATACTCACTTGTCCAAGCGCATTCCATACAGCAAGTTGCGTCGCATAATGCGCCTCTCTCCAATCAGATACACCTAATTCTTGCGGACTTTTTTGTGGATAACCATTTAACAACACACGGTACACACCAATATCCACCTTACCTATTTCAGGTAAATCTTGACCACTTGGTGATTTCAAAAAAACATCTAAGCAGTACGCTATTTTTCCATCTGCGGTTTTAATGAGTTCCGTTCGGATTGGTTTCTTTAATGATTTACTATAACTCCAATCCATTTGATACTTTGTATGATCCATAACTTCTGCGGATGCTTTTTGGAGCGGAAATAATAAGTTCGCAAATACAAATAAAACACTCAAAAAAGCAACCAATAACTTATACGATTGTTTAATATTCATGTTTACAACCCCTTATAAAATAACAAATTTACTACTGTATATTATTTAGTTAGAAAATTTTTTTATGCATTTTCACTTAGATTCCTGCAAAATAAAAAAAGCACAGGCTATCCTATGCTTTTTTATTTCAAAATTATTTAACTTTCTTGAAGGAGTAATTTCGAACGTACTAATGCTCCTCGCACTTTTATTCCAATCCATGCAGCTAACGCAGCTTTTATTACACCTACAATCAGGAAAGGAACAAAACCGCCCAGGAAAGTTGCTTGCCACCCTAGTGATGCCACATACTTTAAAAATACAGTTCCAATCGTTAATGTCACAAGCATCCCTAAAATATTTGCCATTAATGAATTCCAAAATGTTAGTTTTGTTTTTTCAGTTAACAAACCAATTAAAAAAGCCGTCGGGATAAAGGCTAATAGGAAACCGCCTGTAGGACCGAATAAAACAGATAAACCACCACTAAATCCAGCATAAACAGGAATTCCAGTTGCACCAATTAAAACATATAATAATACAGATAAAGTGCCATAACGTGAACCTAAAATTGTAGCAGTAAGACCAATTGCTAGCGTCTGTCCTGTTATCGGAACGAGCGGCAAAGGAATTGTAACTTGGGCCAAAATACCAATAATAGCAGCAAATAGTGCAGTAACAATTAACATTCGAAAATGATTTGTACGATGATTACTCATAAGCGCCTCCCTAGAAAAGTTTCACATTATAAATTTAAGATATCCTATTCAATATAAGGAGTAAACACTTTTTGTTTGAATATTTAGTTTTCTAAGAACATAAAAGAAGAGCGCAAATCTTTTTTGCACTCTTCTTTTCTATTTTCTATTAAAAATCAAAGTTATCCGGATCTGGACCAACGCGATGATTTTCGTTTAATGCATCAATTTGTTCCATATCTTCTTTTGTTAATTCAAAATTGAAAATGTCCGCATTTTTGGTAATACGGTGCTCTTTTGTTGATTTTGGAATTGTTACAACTTCATTTTGCAGGTCCCAGCGCAAGATAATTTGCGCAGTTGTTTTTCCATATTTATCTGCAATTTCTTGTAATGTAGGGTTATCTAGTAACTGCCCTTGCATAAGAGGTGACCATGCCTCCATTTGAATACCTTGTTCACGACAGAAGCCCTGCAATGCTTTTTGCGTTAAACGAGGATGGTATTCGACTTGGTTAATCATCGGTTTCACTTCTGCCCCTTCCATTACATCTTTCAAATGATGAATTTGGAAGTTACTCACACCAATTGCACGTACGCGCCCTTCTTTATATAGCTTTTCTAATGCTCTCCATGTATCTTTATATTTTCCCTCTACAGGCCAATGAACAAGATATAAATCTAAATAATCAAGTTCTAACTTCTTTAGACTTTCTTCATATGCAGCTAATGTTGTCTCAAACCCTTGATCACTATTCCAAACTTTTGAAGTAATGAATAAATCTTCTCTAGAAATTCCCGCTTCTTTTATCCCCGCACGAATACCTTCTCCTACAGCTTTTTCATTTCCATAAATCGCAGCTGTATCAATGCTGCGGTACCCTTCCTTAATTGCTGTTTTTACAGCCTCTACAAGTTCTGGTCCATCCTCTACTTTAAATACACCTAAACCAAACCAAGGCATCTCTACACCGTTATGCAATGTTGTTGTACTTTGTAAATTGTTCATTATACTCTTCTCTCCTCTACACGTTTCATTTGATCTCTCTTTTCTAAACTCATACTCCATGCCGTTAAAATAACTGCACCGACTACCATAATTGCACCTACCCACGCTGTATGAATTAACCCTAATGAATTTGTTACAATACCGCCTAAGTACGCCCCAAGAGCGATTCCCGCATTAAAGGCCGCAATATTCATAGCAGATGCAATATCTACAGCACTCGGCACAAAGCGCTCAGCTAATATCACGACATATACTTGTAACCCCGGAACATTCATAAATGCAAATAACCCCATTAAAATAATTGTAATTAACCCTGCCACCTTAAATGGCGCTGTAAATGTGAGCACAGATAACACAATTGCCTGAATGAAAAACATAAAAAACAATGCGCGAATTGGGTTGCGATTAGATAGCTTACCGCCAATCATATTCCCAATTGCAATCGCAATCCCATACACTAACAAAATGACTGTAACTGTACTTGCTTTAAAGCCTGTTACTTCTTGCAATAATGGGGACAAATACGTAAACGTCACAAATGTCCCGCCATATCCTAATGCAGTAATAACGAAAACAAGTAACAGTCTTCCATTTGTTACAAGCTTGAATTGATCGCGAAAAGATACCGATGCACCTTTTCGTAAATTCGGTGGAATGAGCATACCGTTAGCTACTAAAGCAACAACTCCAATTGCCACAATAACCATAAACGAAGCTCTCCAGCCAAACTGTTGACCAATAAATGTTCCAATCGGTACACCTGTAATGGTTGCAACGGTTAAACCCGTGAACATAAAAGCAATCGCACTAGCACGTTTATCTTCCGGTACAAGAGCTGCCGCAATCGTTGAACCGATCGACATAAATACACCGTGAGCAAATGCAGATATAACCCTCGCAACAAGAAGTACACCAAAACTTGTTGCCATTCCTGCAATACTATTACCAATAATGAAGATAATCATAATCCACATTAATAACGTTTTCCGTGACATACTAGCTGTTAACGACGTTAAGACAGGAGCGCCGAATGCTACTCCTAGCGCATATAAAGAAACGGTTAAACCAGCCGTTGTAACAGAAACATGCGAATCTTTCGAAATAGATGGTAATAAACCGACGCTAATAAATTCAGTTGTACCAATGCCAAACGAACTAATCGCTAATGCTAATAAAGCAAACATACTTCCTCTAGTCGTTTGAACACCAGAAGAAGGTACTGTATATGAACTCAATTGAACTCCTCCTTAATACGAGAAATCCAATCATAATAGTATGATAAAAAGGCCTTTTTATCTTCTAATAAAAACAGTTTTACTGCTCATAACTGCTATTATGAATGGTTTCATTCTTTTTTGAAAGAACGCACTTGAAAGTACGATAGGTATCTAAAAGTAACATAGGCACCTTTTAGTAACGTACTACTCATTTGCCTCTTACGTATGCTATTATGAAACATGTTCAACATAAAAAACAGTACGTACTTTTAAGTACTATAGGCACTAAAAAGTAACATATAACTATAAAAGACTCGTTAAAGGGGTTGTAATATATGAAGAAATACAATATTCCTGTAGAAGCAACCTTAGAAGTAATCGGCGGAAAATGGAAGGTCGTTATTCTTTGTCACTTAACAAAAGGGACAAAACGAACAAGTGAATTAAAACGTTTAATGCCTGGCATTACACAAAAGATGCTCACGCAACAATTGCGTGAATTAGAAGAAGATGGAGTTATTCAAAGGAAGGTATATAACCAAGTACCACCAAAAGTTGAGTACTCGCTTACCGACTATGGTTGGTCCTTAGAAGCAATTCTCGATTCCCTTTGCACATGGGGAGAGTGCCATCTTGAAAAGAACGGTAACACATCGATGCTAATTACAGAGGATGAACAATAAGAAAAAGGAAAAAATGAACATAAATTTGTCCATTTTTTCCTTTTTCTCTTTATATATATGTACATTTCTTATCTAAACAAAATAATTTATGCGCTTTCATTCCTTGTCAGTACTAGGTTATACGCTCAATATCAAATAATTAGGAATCATTTTTATGTTAACATAGGTGTATATAGTATATAATATAGGATATATATTATATACACTTTCCGATAAGGGAACTTTCCATTATGCGGACAAGCCATGTATCGGACAGTTCATAAATAATAGGTAAGACATTGTGGTTTTAGATTTATGTTTTCAGCTTACTTGCTGTCATAAATTTAAAGGCATTTTATTGTGTTTTGTGAAACTTTGTATAAAGTTTCGCAAACGTTTACTATCTTACTTATCAAAAATAAGAGTATTGCTATCGTAAAGGAGAATTGGAGATGCCAGAAACTATGACCCAAACAAAGCCAGAACAAGAAACTGTACAAATTTCTGCTAGCCAAGGACAACTTGATGTACTTGATCAGTTGTTAAAACCTGAGGTACAAGAATCATTAACAACACTAGTGGAACAGCTTCCAAAATTAACTGAGCTTGTTAACATTTTAACTAAGTCTTATGACTTCGCTCAAACTGTTGCTACTGATGAAGTATTAAAAAGCGACACTGTTGGTGCAATCCAAGAGCTTGTAGAACCTGTAAAAGATACAGTGAAAAGCATGGCTGCAACTGCAATCGAAGCGAAAGATCGTGCTGACGAAAGCAACGAAGTTATCGGCCTATTCGGTCTATTAAAATTACTAAAAGACCCACAAGCACAAAAAATGTTCCGCTTTGTAAATGCTTATCTTCAAATTAGTGCAGAACGTAACAATAAATAATTTAACTTATAACAACAATTAGTAAAGACGGGGGATATCATACTATGTCAAAACAAATTGTCATCTTAGGCGCTGGTTATGGCGGCCTTCTTGCCGCTTTAAACGTACGTAAATATTACAGCAAATCAGAAGCACAAGTTACAGTGATTAACCAATACCCAACACACCAAATCATCACTGAACTACACCGCCTTGCAGCTGGTAACGTGTCTGAGCAAGCAATTGCAATGCCACTTACAAAGCTTTTCAAAGGTAAAGATATCGATCTTAAAATCGCAACAGTTGAGTCATTCTCAGTTGATAGCAAAGAAATCAAACTAGCTGGCGGCACTACTTTATCTTACGATGCACTTGTAGTTGCTTTAGGAAGTAAAACTGCTTACTTCGGTATTCCAGGACTAGAAGAAAACAGCATGGTATTAAAATCTGCTGCTGATGCAAACAAAATCTACAAACACGTTGAAGACCGTATTCGTGAATACGCTAAAACGAAAAACGAAGCTGATGCTACAATCGTAATCGGTGGTGGCGGATTAACTGGCGTTGAGCTAGTTGGTGAGCTTGCTGACATTATGCCTAAACTTGCAAAAAGCCACGGCGTAAATCCAAAAGAAGTTAAACTTCTTCTTGTTGAGGCAGGTCCAAAAATCCTTCCAGTATTGCCAGACCACTTAATCGAACGTGCAACTACTAGCTTAGAAGCACGCGGCGTTACATTCTTAACAGGTCTTCCTGTAACAAACGTTGCTGGCAATGAAATCGACTTAAAAGACGGTCAAAAACTTGTTGCTAACACATTCGTTTGGACAGGCGGCGTACAAGGTAACCCATTAATCGGCGAATCAGGTCTTGAAGTAAACCGTGGTCGTGCAACAGTTGATGCATACCTACAATCTACTTCTCACAAAGACGTATTCGTTGCTGGAGACAGCGCTGTTGTCTTCGCTCCAGACGGACGTCCATACCCACCAACTGCACAAATCGCTTGGCAAATGGGTGAGTTAATTGGATACAACTTATACGCAGCACTAGAAGGCAAAGCATTCGAAGAGTTCGCACCAGTAAACTCTGGAACACTTGCAAGTCTAGGACGCAAAGATGCTGTTGCTACAATCGGAGCAAGCAATACTCCACTTAAAGGCCTACCAGCATCATTAATGAAAGAAGCAAGTAACGTTCGTTACTTATCACACATTAAAGGATTATTCAGCTTAGCTTACTAATCCGATTACTGGCCCGAATCATGATTCGGGCTTTTTTAAATCCAAAACCATTTCTTTTTGGGTGGAAGAGAGTATCCGCCCTTGCGTAGTAGCGGTCAGAGCCTTTTTTTGCCCCATGCCATGTTTCAAACAAAAAGAGATAATGAGTACAAGGCTCTTTTTTTCTTCGTGGCAACGATTTATCTAAAAAAAACAAAGACATTTATATAGATCACTATGAGTATTATTTATAAGCACAAATTGAACATCCGACATACAAACTTTCTTTTTAGATGAAAGAGAGTCCGCCCATGCATAGTAACGGTCAGGGCTTTTTTTGTCCGTAATTATCTATATTATTTTTATTCGGCAAAAAGAATAGATACACCTTTTAAAATAATCTTAATTTACTGATTTTTTATGGCGAAATTGTGTATAAATAAGTAGAAGCGAGGCTCTCTCCTCACTTCTACCCTATCACAAAACTTTATTCTCCTAATTTCACCAAGCTGTAATTCTTTTTACCTTTACGAATAATAATAAATCTTCCATCGAATGAATTTTCCGCTGTAACATCTGTATTCACATTCGTTACTTTATCTCCATTCATCAAGATGGCTCCATTATTAATATCTTCACGCGCTTGACGTCTAGAAGGTTCAATTCCTAAATCAACTAACCACTCGACGATATTTTTTGTTTCTTTCGAAGCGTGGAAAGTTGGCATATCTTTAAAACCTTGTTCAATTTCATCCGCAGTTAACGATTTAATATCCCCACTAAATAACGCTGCTGTAATTTTTACTGCTTGCAGTAACGCTTCTTCACCATGAACAAATTTGGTCATTTCCTCCGCTAACACTTTTTGTGCTTCACGTTTATGTGGCTCTGTTTGAACTTTAACTGCTAATTCATCAATTCTCTCTTTCGTTAAGAACGTAAAGTATTTCAAGTACTTAACCACATCACGATCATCTGTATTCACCCAGAATTGGTAGAATTCAAATGGCGTCGTTTTTTCAGGATCTAACCATACGGCTCCACCTGCTGATTTACCAAACTTCGTACCGTCTGATTTTAATAATAATGGAATTGTTAAGCCAAATACTTTTGCTTCATGCCCCTCTAGTTTACGAATTAAATCTAAACCACTCGTAATATTCCCCCACTGATCACTACCACCAATCTGTAATTGGACACCTTCTTCTTTGTATAAGTGATGAAAATCCATTGCTTGTAAAATTTGGTATGTGAATTCCGTAAATGAAATACCCGTATCTAGACGACTTGCTACGATATCTTTCGCTAACATACTGTTTATACTAAAGTTTTTACCGTAGTCGCGTAAAAACTCAATAATATTGATTTGATGTGTCCATTCGTAGTTATTTACCATTTTCACTTCACTATTGCCACCAAAGTCGAATAGCTTTTTCATTTGCGCTGTTAATGCATCCACATTATGTTGTACTTGTTCCAACGTTTGCAATTGACGCTCTGTTTGTCGCCCGCTTGGATCACCAATTGTTCCTGTTGCCCCTCCAATTAGAATGACTGGATGATGTCCAGCTAACTGAAAACGTTTCATCATCATAAACGGAATTAAATGTCCAATATGCATACTGTCACCAGTTGGATCTACGCCGCAGTACAAGGAGATCTTTTTCTCTTCTACTAACTTGCGTAACCCCTCTTCATCTGTTTGTTGATTCACAGCACCGCGCCATTCTAATTCATCAATAATATTCATTTCTTCCCATCCCCTTAAAAATTTTTAAACAAAAAGTCCCTATGTCTACAATAGACATAGGGACGATTATTCACCGTGTTACCACCCAGATTGCACAAATAGCACAATAGCTATTCATACCACTCTTAGCAATCATATCGTTTGCTACTCCGCTTAGCATTACCTAAGATACTCCAGAGTGTAATTCACAAGTTTGTTTGTGCTAGGTTCCATCAACCCCTAGCTTTCTCGATAACAGTGACAAACTGCTACTGGGCTCTTTCAACGTATTTCATATGTTAAATTATTAGCCATTATATTGAATTTAAAATTCATTGTCAATAATAACCAATCATTATTTTGAAATAATTCACATTTTTATACGCCTTAATTTCAAAGATTATTGTATATCCTCTCCAATAATCCTTACTTCTCTTTCTAACTTCACACCGAATTTTTCTTCAACTGTTTTTTGCACGAAATGAATTAAATCGATATAATCTTGCGCCGTCCCATCATCAACGTTTACCATAAATCCAGCATGTTTTACTGAGACTTCTACGCCGCCAATTCGCTTTCCTTGCAGTCCTGATTCTTGAATAAGCTTACCAGCAAAGTTATTTGGCGGGCGCTTAAATACACTACCACATGAAGGGTACTCTAAAGGCTGTTTTGATTCACGTTTAAATGTTAAATCATCCATCTTTTCTTTAATCTCTTCACGTACACCTTCTGCAAGTTCAAATTTCGCTTCAAGTATAATGTAATGATTTTTAGCAAACGTACTTTTACGATAACCAAACTCAAAGTCATCTTTCGTTAAAGTACGTAACTCTCCATCACCTGTCATTACGGTAGCTTCCGTTAACACATATGCAACCTCACCGCCGTATGCACCGGCATTCATGTATAACGCTCCGCCAACTGAACCAGGTATACCACAAGCAAATTCAAGTCCTGTTAAACAGTGATCTAACGCAATTCGTGATACATCAATAATCGCCGCACCACATTGCGCTACAATCGTTGTTCCTGTCACAGTCACATCTGTAATATGAATTAAACTTACTGTAATCCCGCGAATACCACCGTCTTTTATAATAACATTAGAACCATTTCCTAAAAACGTAATCGGAACATTATATTGGTTTGCATACTTTACAACTTTTTGAATTTCATCATAAGTAGTAGGGGCAACAAATACATCTGCTTTTCCTCCTACTTTTATATGCGTATGATTCTTTAACATCTCATCTTGTTTTACATGTTCTTTTGGTAAAATTGTATTTAAATATTCATATACTTTCTGCATATCCATTCTATGATTCCTCTATTTCTATTAATAATTAATGGCCTACCTTCTCGATAGTTCTGGCATTTTCAAACTACTCTTCTTATTTTCTTCCATTTCGCTTACAATTTTATTTACTTCTCTACATGTAATGCCATGCTGAAAATAAGTAGGTAATCGGCCACCACATAGATTACCTAAATAGTTTAGTAAGATAGCTTCCGTCTCTATCTTATCAAAAAATCGAGAAGAAAACTTTACCTTCAAAAATTTTCCGATATAACCAAGTTTAAGGTAGAAAAATTTTAAATCTAATCTCTTCCTTTACAAAACTCTATTATATCGCATGTCAATGTGAAAAAATATGGTTAAAGAAGGAACTTTTCAAACTGATAAAAATGTCTATATTTTGTCACATCAACAATAGATATTGCAAAAGTGTAAGGCTCTTGTAATATAAAAGGATGCCTCTTTATATGTTAAAGGCATCCTTTTTTTCATATTATTTTAATTGAATTTTGACTAATTTGATTTCATTCATCGTATCCCTCCTTTCACTTATTAGATAGATAAACGGACGATTTGGTTTCAAAAAAATTGATTTTTATTCCATACAAAAGAGCACATCCAATCGAATGTGCCCTTTTTGCGCTTGATTACTTATCATTTTCCTCTTTTTCTCTATCAAACCATAACAACTCATCATCATCAACGTCACCATTATAGTTGATTAGAATCTCTTCCCCTGCTTTTATATCCTTGTAAGCAAAGAATTTAAACGTATGATTCTCAAAAACGATCTCATACGTCGCATTAGGCGTATAAGAATGATTAAATAACATACCGTAACCTAAAAGAATTGCCGTATGATTCACTCCATACTCAAATGCGTAGTCAGCAAGTAACGTTTTCTCTATAAACTCATGCTGTTCATTCGGATAAGAGATCACTGGCGCTTCATGTAAAAGCTCGCCTTTTTTTATATCACGTGTTGCGAATACCCCTCTATTAAATTCTCCATCGCTAAGTGTGGAAGTCTTGATTTCGATCATATTCTTCACCTATACATTTCTTTCTCTGAAGTATTTTATCTTCTTAAGCTTGGCAGATAATGAGGAGAAAATCAATTGGTTTTATTTTTCTTATTTGATAAAACAATATTAGATAAGGAATCTTCGTTCTAAGATCCTTCCGCACCATAGTCTTGGATTGTTATCTTTACGTTATATTTGATTGGAACCTTACTAAATGTTTTATCCCAATCTTTTTCAACCTTTTTCCATACTTTTGGATACTCAATTTCTAATTTGTTACCAAATCCAGCTACATCGGCCTTATATTCTTTTTGAATTTTTTTTAACACCTGTTTCACCAGTCGCTTTACTTCTTGTTCCGTAGCTTTTTCTATACTTTTTAGAAATTTATTTTCAAAAGGGTCTCCCGAAACAGTCCGCTTTTCAGATAGCCGTCCCTCTGATTGGATGTCTACATTAAAAGAGATATTATCCCCTTTAACGTGAGGCTGAATTTTACTTTTCATAGCTTTCACTTCATACATGATAGGCTTTCCTGTCTCTTCATCAAAACTTCTTACCAAACCGCTTTTCCCTTTCCCGGTTATCCACATTAAGCCTTCTAATTCATTTTCATTCAAAAAACCACGTAGCTTTTTTGTCTTTCCTTTGATTACGGCAGCTCCCGCAAATTTCACTTCTCCATTTATCGAAATGACATTTTGCAAAAGAAAACTAGCTCCTGACTCTATCTTTCCTGGCAATTTAGCAAGCGGCATAGGAGGTAAAATCCGCGATGATCTATATTGATTATCTGTAATTCCACTTAAACGGAACGCTGGAATTTCTCCTTCTTCTTTCGATTTCAATGTCTCGCTCGCTCGCCCCTTACTAATTAGCACGAGACAACTTGGTCTCATCTCATTATCACGAATATATATATCCAGTAATTGTTTCAAACTGTACGTACGTGCAAGGTTTGCGCTAACAACAAGCACTTTCGTGTGATTGAATTTTATAGGGCGTTCCCTTCTTAATGCAACTTCACGAATCGATTGATGAAGAGAATCTCCAGTTTCAGAAATATTCGTGTAAGGTTTTTGTTGTGACACTCCACCTTTTCCCCCGCTTGATGATGATTGTGGTTTAACAAATTGATAGGTTGATGTTACAAGGTTCTTTTTCCGATATCCCCCACCTTTTGCTTCTATCTCCTTCTCAACATTCGTCTCCTTCCCTTTATCAAATGCCAAACCTACTGTAAAACCTATCTCTTCAATTTCATGACTGCTCCAACATCCTGTAAGAGCTAGAAGCGAAAGAACAGATGATACAACGAAAAGAAGCCGTATATTATTCGCACTTCGGTTCATTCTTCCTCTTCCTCCATCTCGAAATTACAAGGAGAAGCAGTGGCAAGATACCGAATAATACAAGCGCTGCATTGCCAATCATATCCCCAAATTTAAATAAATCATTAATGTTTTTCGGCATACCAGCAATGATGTAAATAATCGGAAGAAGCCCATACATAAATGAGTGACTATTCTTGTTAAAAAGCTGTGCCAATCCCAAAGAAGCAGCATAGTAGCAGATTGTATAAGTTGCAAAGATTTGCATAATCCATATCACGAGTAATAAAGACTCAAACCGTTCAAATACTAAACCGGGAATTTCAAAACTTCGCATAAGATCAATTGCAGGCCAGGTTCTCATTAACACCCCATCAACTGAAAACGCTCCTATCACCATGACAACTGTAACGACATAAAAGATTAAAGAAATAGTAGTTCCGATGAGAACGACTTTTACAGCTTGGAATGGCTGTTTCATAAATGCCAAAAGAAGCAACATGATTTCGACTCCTGAATATGCGAGAGTTGTTGTTTTTATGCCTTTTAATACGGGGATAACTCCTAACCCTAATACAGGACGGAGATTATCCAACTCAAATATTCCTATACTCATAAAGGAAGTCAGCAAAAAAATGAAGACTGTAATTGGAAATATTATTTCAAATAGGCGAGCTATCGAGTTTATACCGCCTAAGTTCAAATAAATACTTACCCACATAAATGGCATGATAATAGCCCACCCAGGGGTGCCTTCCAATAAAAAAAAACTTGTTACTTCTCCTAGCGCTCTAACTTCAAATGAGGAAAGCATAACAAAGTAGCCTACAATGAGTAGACTAAGTAACGCTCCCACCCATTTCCCTACAATGTCTTGACTATATTGATAAAAAGTTTTTCCAGGAAACTGTTGACTTAATTTAACGATGATTACCCCTACAACCATCGCAATTATCCCCCCGACAATAACAGTTATCCAAACATCTGGTGTCTTGACTTTCTCTGCAGCTGTTCTAGGCAGAGTGAGAATTCCTACTGCAAGTACATAATTAATAAGAATGACAACTGCTTGGGAAGTAGGAATTCGATCTTTCGGGCCAGTAATCATCACTCTTCACTTCCTTTTCTTATTGAATCTTTCGGATTCAACATTTTCGGACGACGTTTCATCATCTGAAGTGGCATGCGAATCACGAAATCTTTCCAATCACTAAATCGATAAAGAACCGCTGGACTGGCATAGGGCACACCAAAACTCTTCAATCTCGCTACATGACTGCATATGAAAAGAAAAAACAAAATGACCCCATATAATCCAAATATGGCAGCACAAAACATAGCTACAAAACGAAGAATACGCAGTGGAATTGCTGCACTATAATGTGAAAGAGCAAACGAGGAAATAGCGGTTGCTGCTACTACGATGACCATAACTGGACTAACAATCCCTGCCTGTACTGAAGCCTCTCCAATGATTAATCCACCGACAATCCCCATCGCTGAACCAATCGGTTTAGGCAGACGCAATCCTGCTTCCCGTAAAATTTCGATGGCTATTTCCATAAACAGCGCTTCTATAATTGCAGGAAACGGAACCCCTACTCGTCCTCCTATGATTGAAATAGCTAACTTAGTTGGAATCAATCCAGGGTGAAATGAGATAAAAGAAATATATAAAGCAGGTACAAAAAGAGAAATTATAGCTGCCCCAAAACGCAATAAACGGATAAATGTGCCTGGAATCCAACGTTCATAATAATCTTCAGGTGATTGCATCAACATGCTAAATGTAACTGGAACAATTAAAGCAAAAGGCGTTCCATCTAATAAAATTGCAACCCGCCCTTCCATTAAGGCAGCGATGACCCGATCTGGGCGCTCCGTACTCTGCACTTGCGGAAAAGGACTGAGATAATTATCTTCGATGAGCTGCTCTACATATCCTGATTCTGGCACATTATCAATATTGATTTTCTGAATTCTTTTCTTAACCTCTTCTACTAATTCTGAGTCAGCAATCCCTTTCATATAGGCAATAACCAATTCTTTTTTCGCTCGCGTTCCTACCTGGAATTTTATTAATGATAAATCCTCATTTTCACCATGTAGCCGCAGAAGAGCGGTATTATCACATAAAACTTCTGTGAATCCTATCCGCGGCCCTCTAACTGACACTTCTGATATAGGCTCTTCAATATTCCGCGTTTTTCCTTTTCTTGTATTAAGAATAAATACATCCGATAATCCATCAATCAAAAGTGCCGTTGAACCTATTAACACTTTTGACATCAATTTTTTTATAGTACGAACTTCTTCTATACCGCTAATGGTAAGAACTCGATTCATAATAAAGTCTTTTGAAATCGTACCTTCCACATAAGACGGCGTACTCTTATACTCTTCATAAAAATTAAACATCAATGACTTCATAATATGCATGTCGATAAGATCTTTATCCGACAGTCCTTCCACAAAAACAAGCGCCGCTCGAACGTCTGTACACCCTATGTTAAACTCTCGAAAGTGTACATCGGAGTTATGACGAATTTCTTCTTTTACACTCGCTAAATCCACGGTGAAGTTGCCAGTTAAATGACCTGTTACACTTTGCTTCTTATGTGCATCAGTTTGTTTTTCTATCTGATTCAGCTTTGATTCCTGTTCTTTCATCCTGATCACTCTTTCTCTACTGTACGAATCCAGCTAAAAACTCGCGAGATCGCATAAGGAATGAAAAATACGATAAAACTTTGTACAAACACTTTCCAGTTTGGAAGATAAGACACAAGCGTTTTCCACATTTCAATCACCCAATATCAGCAGTTGACACTGCGATTTTTATCCTAATTGGAATTTCTTAAGCATTATTATGTCTGATATGCGGAAATTTAATCCATTTAAGGAATTAACCCTCACTTTCTGGTTGATATTAGCGCTCTAATAATTAGATGAATGTTTAGACAAAAAATACAGTTTATCACTAACGGTGAAGCATGCCCTTGCACAATCAAAAAAGAAGCATAACCCTAAGTTATGCTTCCTTATATATACTTAAAAGAGTATATCAATTGAATCAATTAAGTTTTCCTTTTTTAAACATCGAAACAATCGCCACAAACAACACAGAAATAATACCAGTTAAAAATAATACATAACTTACTGGAACTAAGAAGAAATAAGGTTCTACAAGCAAACCATCTGGTGCCACACTACTATTTGAGGCATGGATACCAAGACAGATAATCCCTAATAATATTGGTGTAATAGCTAATAAAAATTTCTTTTTCATCATAAACTCTCCTCGTTTTAAATAATTAAGATTCATTTTTTTCATATTCTAAAATGTCAACTGGTTAACATTCTAGAGCTTCACATATTTTTTCTAAAAATGAAAGAATTCTATAATCCCTTCAAATCCTTTGAGTCCAATAACATTTCCCTTCCAGTTTCAGGAGCAATATAAAGTGAAACTTTAATCAGTGGGGATTTTCTTCATACCCCACTGATTATTCGCCCTCACCAATCGGGCTTTTACGGGCAGTTGATGCGGGATAAACGCAAAACAGCAAACCAAAAATCCCGCAAAAAACAATTATCGATTTTGACCACACTGATAATTGTTTATGTTTCAGCCAACGAATCTTTCTTCAATCGCTAACCATATAATAATCTGAAACGGATTATTAATCAACAAAATTTTATCGCAAAACAATAAATTTTTGTTGATTAATACTATTTCATACGATAAAACGTTTACTGAATACAATATAAAAAGCCGAACTTCCTTACTCTAAAGGAAACTCGACTTCTCTTACGTTCATCGCTTTTAAAATACTCTTATATAAGAATCTTTTATGCGATTGGCGTTCCATTTGCAATAGGATCATCCGGCTTTAACAGCACAACATCTCCTTCTTCTGGTACACCGCCTACTACTAATACCTCAGATTTAAAACCTGCGATACGTCTTGGGGGAAAATTTACAACTGCAATTACTTGCCGACCAATAAGCTGTTCCGGTTCATATCTTCTCGTAATTTGAGCTGAAGATTGTTTCAAACCCATCTCACCGAAATCAATTTTTAACTTTATAGCTGGTTTCCGCGCTTCTGGAAACGGCTCTGCTTCTATTACAGTTCCAACACGAATATCTAATTTCATAAAATCCTCAATGCTTGCCACATGTATTACCTCCCGTTTTTACAATATCCATATTTACATTTTAGACACATATAATGAGATTTTTTTTACCGAAAATCAGTAATTTTTAACCATATGTCATGTATTCGGTACAAATGAAACGTTACCTTTTCGATATTGACTTGGTGTGATCCCCTCATATTTTTGGAATAAACGTGTTAAGGAAGATTGGTGTTCTAATCCTACTTGAATTGCGATGTGCAAAATAGATAAATCGGTACTTCGTAATAAGTATTTCGCCTTATTCAAGCGCACTTCTTGTATATATGCTGATGGGGATTTTCCTGTCTCTTTAAAAAACCAATCTGAATAATAGGAACGATTATAATGCTCAAGTTGCGCAAGTTTTTGTACCGTTATATTCTCATGATAATGTTCATGAATATATTGAATCGACTTAGGTTGTTGCTCTTGGCGTAAACAATGTGAAATATACGGATAGAGCTCTTTAAGCGCAGATCCTCCCTGTTCTATTTCATTCAGGATCAGATAGCGAATCCCTTTCCACTGATTCGTAAATTGATAAGAAATCCCCCTATTTTGTAACTCACCCGCAGGAATCATAAAATGGGGAATATCCAGAACCAAAAATTCATTACGCACAGAAGAATGAAAAGTATGATCACACTCGGAAGGAACAAAAAATAATGTTTTCTGGTCTATGAGAAGGTTTTGTGCCCCAGCCTTTATAACAAGTTCTCCTTGAAGGGGTAAAATGAGCTGGGCATAACTATGGGAATGTGTATCTTTAGCAGCTGTATACATTCGGCGTTCCGCTACAATCTCTTTATATGTTTCCATTGCATTTTCTCCCTTTTCGTATTTGGATTCATAATACCAAAAAAAGTAGTGCGAACCAACAGCCTGGTCTGCACTACTTCTTTATTTAATGTTTCTTCAAATCCCTCATATTAGATATATATAAAGCAATAACTAAAATAAGAATAGCCCCTGCATATAATAATGTTTCAAGTGGTTCCTCATGAGAAACGATAATTAATCGAATAAGCGCTGTAATTCCTATATAAATAAAATACCGTAGCGGAAAGTGATAATTCGATTTGAAGTACTTAATAATTAATGCGATAAATTCAAAGTATAAAAAGTAAACGATAATACTTTCAACTAATTTATACGATGTGTATTTTTTTGTGGAGAATATGTATTGTATAAATGTGATTGTTTCATTAATTAGAAAGATAGATAGAACAATGGATAGAATAATAAGAGCTATATTTAATATCCATTGTAAAACACTTGCAATAAATTCATCGACATTAAATGATCGCATTTTCTAGCACTCCTCTATAGGTGATTACACTTATTTATTATAACAAAGTTATTTTGATATGAGATTTTTCAGAATTAACATATCATTCCATCCTTATACCTTGCATTACAAGTTATTTCCATGTTATCTTGATTATAACACTTGCATTGCAAGGTATTGTTACAATCCTTTACCTTGTATTACAAGTCATTAAAAGAGATATACGAGTAGGAGGCTAAAATGGCTGACTCAACGCAAATGCTTAAAGGAATTCTAGATGGCTGTATTTTAGCTATCATTCAAGAAGGTGAAGTATACGGTTACGAATTAACAGAGAAATTGCATAGATACGGCTTTCACTCTTTTAGTGAAGGTACAATCTATCCATTACTATTACGCATGCAAAAAGAAGGCTTGCTTACAAGCGTATTAAGAGAGTCAACCGCTGGGCCTAAGCGAAAGTACTATCAGTTATCAGAATTAGGAGAGAAAGAATTAACTAGCTTTAAAGAGCGCTGGACCGATTTAAAGCTATCTGTGGAAAAAGTGATGAATAAAAGGAGCGAATAGAGTGTTATCAACAAAGTCTGAACAATTTTTAATCGAACTCAGAATGTATTTACTGCAGCGTGGAAAAAAAGATGAGGATATCAATGCGATAGTAGATGAACTAGAAATTCATTTAACAGAAGCTGAATCAAGAGGGCAAAGTGTCGATCACATCATTGGAAAAAGTCGTAAACAGCATATGAAAAATATCGGGAAAGAACTTCCAACAGACAAAGAAGGGTTACTCATAATAATTCCCGCTGCGATTTTAGTGATTATTGCTTATATGTGCGTAGCTCCAGCCATTAGAGGGGAATTCAAAATTTCACAAAACATATTATTATTTGGATCACTACCCGTCTTCTTAACGCTGACGCTATTTGCAGTTGTATTTTTTAAAGGACTTCCGAGAGTATACCCATCTAAGAAAAGCTCAGTGATTCTTTTAATCCTAACGCAATTCATTACTATCGGAGGATGGGTTGGCTTTTACTTTTGGTTAGATGGCAGACTTGATACAGACTATTTTGTCGCAACTCCTATGCAAAATTATCTCATTGCTGGACTTTGTATCCTTATTTTCATTTCATTTGCATTGTATACAAAATCATGGGCTACAATTTTGGCTGCATTTGTAATCTGTATCGGTCCAATTTTAGAATATGTAATTCCACCTGAAATAAATAAAGATCCAACGTATATTACTCTAGCCGTTATTTTAAGTATCATCATCGGTATTTTATTAATCGTCTATTTCTATAGAAAAGGTAAAACCACTTCTCATACTTAAGGAGTGGTTTTTCTATTCTTCAAACGTTAATTCGTACTTCCTCCCTTTATTCTCACCTGTATAAGGTAACTCCATCATTTGAATTAACCTTTTCACTACTGAACTCGATTCGATATTTAGAAATTCTTTCAGCTCTTTATTTGTAACAGTCGTTTCTAAAAGAAGTGCATAATCTTGCATGGCATATTTGTGTGCTTCTTTCGAAAAGATGTTACATTTGGCACACTTCCATCCAGACTTTATCTTGATCATTGAAATAAACAAGCACTCTGGACATTGCACACCTCTTAGTAATTCATCTTTCGTAATGCTATATTGCTCAAGAATATTTTGCTTTAATGGGGAATGTTCCGTCATAATATACTGTACTAATTTTTGCTGTTTCTTTGCTGATAATCTGCTCTTTACATATACACTTTCTAACTGCTTAATTTTATTTGGAAGATTTGCGCTATGAGTGATTTTTTGAGGCAGCTTTTGATTATGGAATGAGGTTTTAACAATTGTACGCGGTGTACTAATCACAACAAGGGATTCAATTGGGAGATTTGAAAATCCATGTAAGTTTAACCATGTTTGCAGTTGCATTTCTTGCCTCTTAATTTGTAACATCGGATCTGGAAACCCTTCTGAATTTTGTTCTGATATACGGATGAGTTGATTAAATTCAGTATCAAAAAGTAATGTACCCGTTATATTTTTAATTTCTAGAAAGAGAATGAAATGTGAGGATATGATAAGGGTATCAATTTGAAAATAATGTTTCTGATCGAACAGCCTTATATCATGTAAAATGTTGTATTTCTTATCCGCCAGAAAGCTTAATGGATAATCTATAGCTTGCTCACCTTTATACCCCGCCTTATATTTCGCAAATTTTTCAGAGATTATATCCCTTTTCGGATGATTAACAGGCAACCTCCTCAATAATGCTTCTAACTGACGCAAATAAATTGGCTTTTTCCGCTCTTTTATAATCATTCTAAGCACCCCTTTAAAATATATCGGCGATTTTCTAAATATATCAACCGTTTCTCATGATATATCGGCGCAAATTGAAATATATCAGCGATTCGACACAACATATCGACTGTTCGACAAAAAACACTATACTTTTGGGCTATTAGCTAAATTATACATATATACATTACAGCTATAAAACATTAAAAAATCACCTTTGCATCAAATGAAAAGGTGATTTTTTGTGAAACTCTATTAAAATTTTCTAAGTTATACTTAGTGAATATCATGCTTTTTGAAATTACCGCCCTTTACTTCTGCTACGTCATATACCGTAATAAAGGCACTTTCATCAATCTCATGAATGATTTCTTTCATTTTACTTTCTTCTAAACGGTTAATCACACAAGTAATTTCTTTAAATTTCTCTCTTGAATAACCACCGTAAACTTCATTATACGTTGCACTTCGACCTAAACGATCTCGAATTGTTTCTACCATTAATTCAGGTTCTTTTGTGATAATTTTAAATGTTTTAGAACCACTTAAACCGACTTCAACAATGTGAATAACTTTAGACGCAATAAAGTATGCAATTGCTGAAAGAATTGCCCCTTGGAGGCCAAATACTGTTGAAACAACAATAAAGACAAACATGTTTAAAAATAAGATGAGGTCACTTGTCCCAAAAGGTAATTTTCGAGAAAGTAATACAGCTAACATATCGATTCCATCTAATGCGCCACCGTTACGCAATGCTAGTCCCATACCAAAACCGATGATAATACCACCAACAACGGTAACTAACAATGTATCACCGTGAATAATAGTTGGTACGTCATGCATAAGAACAGTACCGATTGCTAGTGAAGCAATACCGATAACTGAATAAATAGCAAAATTTCTACCAATCTGCTTATACCCTAACCATACAAAAGGGATGTTAAAGATTGCAATTAGAAGTCCTAATGGTAATCCAAATAGTTGTGAACTAACGATACTTAAGCCCGTTACACCACCATCTGAAACGTTGTTTGGGATTAATACTGCTTCTAGTCCATATGCTGTTATAAATGCTCCAATAATAATCGCTAATGCTCGTAAAACGATTTTGAGTTTATTGGGCCTGCGCTTTTTGATTGTACTCATATAATTCCTCGTTTCAAACTATTTTCTTTTTCATTCCTAATCACTATTGTAACACATTCCCATTTTAAGTAGAAATCTTCACAATCTCTTCTAAAATGCAAAGCATATCCATTTTCTTTTAAGTTATCATTCAACAAAATGGCACGATTATGGAATTACAGAACAGACATATTTTCAGCTACTTCACTTTTAAATCACTCTTGCTTTTGTTGAGGTTTTTTCACCTCAACACCATCTATAGATGGCATCACATTCATTTCTATTAACTTTGTTCATTCTTCGGTAGTATTTGCAATTGAATTTATGTTATCAAAAAATAAAGTAAAACTTTAATCAGGCTTTTACCGCACTCCTGTCCACAAATAGCGAGATAAAAAACATATTGTTTATTTTTAGAATTGACATGACATTGTATCAAATTTATACTGTTAGTAACATATTACTGTTAACAACAGTAATATGTTACTAACAGTAATGTTTTTACATTTAATTCAGGAGGTTAGATATTTTATGAAACATACAGGAAGACATACAGGTGCATTTCTTTTGCTGTTTTTAACAGAAGGACCTAGCTATGGAGGGAAACTTCTACAAAAATGTGAAGAAGAGCTTCCCATCAATCCAATTGACAGTGCCATCATATACCGTACCCTAAAAAAATTAGAAAAAGAAGGTGCTGTTGAATCTTATTTGGACACATCTGATCAAGATACGCCGAGAAAGATGTACAACATTACTACAATGGGGAAAAAACAATTAGAAGAGTTTCAAATAGATATTGAAGAAAAAATTAAAAACTTATCATTTTTCTTAGACAAATATAAAGACTGGAAAGAGTCTAATCATGATTAATGGCGCTCTCCTTTACTCTTTAGCCATTATTCTTATCAGTATTTCTTTTGTAAAGGATCGGAATAAAACAAAAGATGCTCTATTAAAGTCATGGAAAATGTTTCGTAATCTTATACCTTCCATGCTATCAATTATGCTTTTCGTTGGACTATCACTATCAATGTTAACGCCTTCCTTCATTTCTTCCATAATTGGTGAAAAATCTGGATTCATCGGTATCGTTTATTCAGCAACAATTGGTTCTGTTGCACTCATTCCAAGCTTTGTTGTGTTTCCTCTTGGAAATACATTAGTCCAAAATGGTGCAGGTCTTCCTCAAGTTGCAGCATTAATGTCCACACTCATGTCAGTCGGAATCACAACTTTACCGATGGAACAAAAAATATTTGGGCGAAGTTTTGCTTATGCTCGTAATGCCTCTGCCTTATTCATGTCTCTCCTATTTTCATATATCATTTGGATGGTGATGGTATGAATGAATTAAAAAGATATTGGTTCTTTTTCATTTTACTATCGGGGCTCATTATATTGACTTTTATAAACCAATCATTGGGATGGAACGCATTACAATTAACAGGAAAAAGCATTTTAGATATGCTATTCCTACTTCCACCTATATTAATATTTGTAGGATTACTGGATCAATGGGTAAAGAAAGAAATATTAATTAAATATATGGGAGAAAAATCCGGTATCTATGGAATCTTATTCTCTCTATTATTAGGAGGAATTGCAGCCGGTCCCCTCTACGTCGCATTTCCGATTGCAGCACTTTTATTAAAAAAAGGGGCAAGTATCAGGTACATCGTATTTTTCTTAGGCGTTTGGACAACTGCAAAATTACCGATCATAGTGTATGAATTCTCTTCATTTGGAGCTACATTTACACTCATTCACATTTGCTTTGGTCTATTATTTTTCTATTTAATGGGCATCATTTTTGAGAAATTTTATGACCAACGACAATTGTTACAGTATGATATAACGAAAGAAATTTAGATCAATAAGCCTTTAAGCCCTTACATCCCAGGTTCTTTTATAGCTGTAACCTTTAAAGATAAGACGGTACACCTTTTCGCAACCAGTATAACTTTCTTTAGAACGGCACGACTTTATTTCAAAGCTACAAATACTCTTCCTTATATTTTTTAGAACCATAACTTTGCCACAAACAAAAAGAACCATAAGCTTGCCGTTCCGGCAAACTTATGGTTCATATCACACACAAAATAAAAAAACCACCAAATATGTATTGGTGGAGACGGTGGGAGTCGAACCCACGTCCAAAGATATTGGCACTTAAGCTTCTACGAGTGTAGTCGATATATTAGCATTTCGCGAACTCTTCGGCCTATCGACAGGCTTCCGAGTTGCTAGTCTGATTGTTCTCTTCCTTCGCCCTCAGACGGCGAACTCCGGCGTAGTCCACTTAGTTTGAGTCCCTTACCCTACCACATGGACGATGGAGGGAGGAACCGCTAAGCTGTATTAAGCAGCTAAAGCGAAGTTGTTTTGTTGTTTGCCAGTTATTGGCTTTGACGTTTTAACGAGGCCGATCCCCTCGACTCGCAACTTAAGCTCAAACTACCCCTGTCGAATCCGTAACGTCCCCATATAAGAAATGGAGCATACGAAGTATATTCGTGATAGCTACTTAATGAGCTGTTTTTCAATGTTCACTGGCCTTACATGAATCATTATATCATACGTTCGACATTTTACAAATGTAAATTTCTGTATTACATCTTTTGACGATCACGGAATGCGCGAGCAATTTCACGTTTTGCTTCTTTCTCTTTTAAATCATGGCGCTTATCATATTGTTTCTTACCTCGAGCTAATCCAAGTGCCATTTTCGCAAATCCATTTTTCAAATAGATTTTAACTGGAACAAGCGTATAACCCGTTTCTTTCGAATAACCAATTAACTTCTGAATTTCTTTTTTATGAAGAAGTAATTTTCTTGTGCGAAGCGGATCATGATTGAAACGGTTCCCTTGCTCATACGGACTAATGTGCATATTATGTACCCAAACTTCACCATTATGTACACGAGCAAAAGCATCCTTTAAGTTAACGCATCCAGCGCGAATAGACTTAATTTCCGTTCCTTGAAGGACAAGCCCTGCTTCGTATGTTTCGTCGATGAAATAATCATGAAATGCTTTTTTATTTTGTGCAATAACCTTACCACTACCTTTTGGCATCATCTGTCCCTCCTCTATTTGTACTATTTTAACAAAAGTTATTAAAAAGTGGAAGTGGCTTCACTTATATACTAAGCGAAGCCACCCCCTCTCTTACTTACGCTTTTTCTTTTTCTTCTTAAAACCTGGAACATTTTCAAAGAATGGCTTTTTCTTTTTACCATTACCATCTTTTTGTCCTGAACGACCGGATGCTCCTTTTCCGCGACCGCCACGCTCGTTATTACGTTCGCCACGACCACCTCGTTCTTGCTTACGGCCGTTACCACGTTCCTCACCACGTCCGCTCCGTCTCTTTCTACCACCTTTTGGCTGTTCAATCACAACTGGACGATCTTTAAACTTACGTCTTGGCGTGCCTTTCATACCGACGATTTCAAAATCAATCGCGCGCTCATCTTTGTTTACGTTGATAACGCGAATTGTAATTTCATCACCGATGCGGAAGACGTTACCTGTACGCTCACCAATCATCGCAAAATGCTGTTCATCATAACGATAGTAGTCATCTGTTAAATAACTAACGTGAACAAGACCTTCAATTGTATTCGGAAGCTCTACGAATAAACCGAAGTTGGTTACAGAGCTAATCATACCATCGTACTCTTCACCGATCTTATCAAGCATATACTCAGCTTTTTTCAGTTCATCTGTTTCACGTTCCGCTTCAACAGCGCGTCGTTCCATATTAGAAGAATGCTCTGCAATCTCTGGTAACTTTTCACGCCATTTCGCTTGTGTTTCATTATCGACTTTACCGTTAATAATGTATTCACGAATTAATCGATGAACAATCGTATCTGGATAACGACGAATTGGCGATGTGAAATGCGTATAGAATTCTGTTGATAACCCGAAGTGTCCTAGGCTATCTGCATCGTAACGAGCTTGCTTCATCGAACGAAGCATAACCGTTGAAATCACGACTTCTTCAGGTTGCCCTTGAACCATTTCAAGAATTTGTTGCAGCGCGCGAGGATGAACTTCATTCGCACGTCCTTTTACCGCATAACCGAAGTTTGTGACAAACTCGAAGAAACGCTCTAATTTGTCTTCTTTCGGATCTTCATGGACACGGTACATAAACGGTACGTTCATCCAGTGGAAATGCTCGGCTACTGTTTCGTTCGCTACAAGCATAAACTCTTCAATTAGCTTTTCTGATACAGAACGATCACGCATGACAACATCCGTTGGTTTACCTTCTTCATCTACTAATACTTTTGCTTCTTTGAAGTCAAAGTCAATCGCACCGCGTCTCATGCGTTTTTCACGTAAGATTTGTGCTAACTGCCCCATCTCTTTGAACATTGGTACTAACGTTTCATAACGCTCAATTAACGCTTCGTCTTCATCTTCTAAAATACTTCTTACATCAGCATACGTCATACGTTCTGTTGTTTTAATAACACTTTGGAAAATTTCACGACTAACAACATCACCAAGATTGTTAATTTCCATTTCACAAGAAAGCGTCAGACGGTCTACTTTTGGATTTAATGAACAAATGCCGTTTGATAAACGATGCGGAATCATTGGAATTACACGGTCTACAAGATATACACTCGTCGCTCTCTCCGCTGCTTCCACATCAATTGGAGACCCTTCATGGACATAATGGCTTACATCCGCGATATGAACGCCAAGTTTATAATTACCGTTCTCAAGTTTTGTTACTGTAACCGCATCATCTAAATCTTTTGCATCTGCACCGTCAATTGTAACGATCATTTGATCACGTAAATCACGGCGATCTTTTAAATCTTCTTCTGAAATCGTTTCTGGTACACTGTTAGCATGTTCCATTACATCTTCTGGGAACGCTAACGGTAAATGGTGTTTATGAATAACAGATAAGATATCTACACCTGGGTCATTTTTATGACCTAAAATTTGAATTACCTCACCTTCCGCACTTAAACGATCTTGCGGATAGCTTGTAATTTTCACAACAACTTTATGGCCTTCTACTGCACCCATAGATGCACTTTTCGGAATAAAAATGTCACTCGTCCAGCGCTTATTATCTGGAAGTACAAATCCGAAATTTTTCGACTCTGTATATGTACCAACTAACTCCTTCGTACCACGTTCTACAATACGAATGATTGTCCCTTCTTGACGTGACCCACTAGATTGCGAACTAATACGTGCTAGTACTGTATCACCATGAAGTGCACCATTTAGTTCTGTAGGCGGAATGAAAATGTCGTCGTCCCCTGTCTTCTTCTCTTCTGGGACAACAAAAGCAAACCCACGTGCATGTCCAATTAACTTACCGCGCACTAAATTCATCTTTTCTGGAAGGCCATAGCGATTGCTGCGAGTTCGAACAACAAGCCCTTTCTCTTCCATCATAACTAGTGCCTTTACAAAGTCTTTAAAGCCAACGGAATCTACAATACCAAATGCCTCTTCTAATTCTTGTATCGTTAACGGCTTATACGCTTCTTCTTTCATAAATAACAATAACTTATCAATATGTTCTTGAATAATCTCTTCCAAGCAAAAATACCTCCTTTAAACCCTCATATTATTTAGTGTATCCGAAATACACACTATGTATAAAGTGAAACTTCTATAAACACTCGTTTTTCACCATTTATTCTGCTACTTATGTACAGTAAAATTCTTATCTTAAAAGTATATTTCTATATAAATACATTTTGATTTAACGGCATCTAAGTCACAGCCTCGAAAACTAAAGAAGACCTCCTCTTGTTTCCTCCTTCTGTTCTCACATAGCATGGGGCTTAATAGGCACTGACCACTTCTAGCCACGGCCGGATTCTCTCTTCCACCTAAAAAAATGGTTTTTAAATGCTTTTAATACCCCTATGAAAAAAAAGAGGCAACTAGATCTTACCAATCTAGTTGCTCCAAGAAGTTATATACATCTTCGTGTAGCTCATCACGCTGTTTATCAAGCGTAATGACATGTGTAGAATCTTCATACCACTTTATGTCTTTTAACGTAGATTCTACACCGTTATAGATAATGTTTGCACTGTCTGTATTAATCATTTCATCATGGCGTGCTTGTACAACAAATGTTGGAGCATAAATCATATCAATATTGTTGCGTACATCACGAATTAAGTCTTGTAGTGCTTTCAATGTATTCATAGGCGTCTTTTTAAATTCAAACATCTCTTCTTCAATTTGTTCTGGTGATTTTTGCTCACGTTTTTTATATTCGCGTGCATATGCCAATATACCTTGGTACATAATTTCTTCGCTCTTAATGTACATTGGCGCGCACATTGGAACAACACCTAAAATCGGTAATGTATAAGAGAGTTTTAATGAGAATACACCGCCAAGTGATAGTCCAACAGCGGCGATTTTCTCATACCCTTGATCTTTCAAATGTTGATACGCAGCCATAACATCTTTCCACCAATCTTCAGGACCTGTATGAACAAGCTGCTCTGGTGGTACACCATGGCCTTTATAAATTGGAGCGTGGCAAGTATAGCCTTTTTTCTCTAAGAAACGTCCAAGCATACGTACATCAGCTGAATTCCCCGTGAATCCATGCAGTAATAAAACAGCACGGTCTCCACCTTCAAATGTAAATGGTTTCGGAGATGCTAATTTCATCATCTTCTTCTCCTCTTTCTCTTCTGTAATCTAGTCGTATTGTTTCTACACTTAGTTTACCATAGTTCCATTTCCATAATCTAATTAGAAACTTTTTCTGCATAATAAAAAAGAAGAAACATTCACACGAATGTGTAAACGTTCCTTCTTTTTTCATATCTTGTAAAAGCAAAGCCTTTTCTTATAAATTTAAGTACGTAACCCCAATTGTTAGCGCGAAGAATAATACAGCTAAAACAACTGTAATACGGCTTAATACAGCTTCAATTCCGCGTGCTTTTTGCTTACCAAATAACTGTTCTGCACCACCTGAAATAGCACCTGAAAGGCCTGAGCTATTACTAGACTGCATAAGTACTAAAATAATCATTAAAATCGATACAATAATAAGTAAAACTGATAATAACGTATGCACCTGGCGTACCTCCTACATAGATTCAGTTAGTTTAAATGTTAGCATAAATTCTATAGAAAAGCGAGAGCTGTTCCTATCGCTCTCGCTTTCATCTATTACATAAACATCGTTGCAAATAACGGTCCAAGCAAACAGGTTAAAATCGCTGTTAATGTCATTGTTACCGATCCAATAACACCTTCATGTTCATTGTTCTTCATCGCTCTCATTACACCCATAATATGTGATGCACATCCAAAACCGATTCCTTTACCAACAGAGTTTGTAACGCGGCTCCATTTCAATAAAAGCGGACCTGTAATTGTTCCTGTAATCCCAGCTACAACAACAAATGCTGCTGTTAATGATGGAACTCCTCCAACTTGCTCTGATACACTCATTGCAACTGGCATTGTTACTGATTTTGGTAAAGAAGATAAGATTAAGCTTTTATCTGTTCCCATAAGCGTTGCAATCACTAAATCACTTGCAATCGCAACTGTTGTTCCGACTACTACACCACCTGCAATCGGCACAACGTATTTTTGTAATACATGACGCTGTTTATATAGTGGAATTGCAAATGCTACCACACCTGGCCCAAGCAGTTCGGAAATCCAGCCACCACCACTTTGCATGTACGCTTGATATGGTATATCGAGCACAAGTAATAAAACAATCATGAGTGCTGTTGCTACAAGCATTGGAATGGTAAATGGTGTTGGTAATACTTTATAAATCTTTTTAGATAATTGATATAATAGCAATGTAAGAATAACCCAACCAATTCCGATTAATATTTGGCTCATCGCGTTTCTTTTTCCTTTCTATTCGCAAGATATTGTCCTGTATGTCCTGCGACAATAATAATTAAAAATGTACTCGCTACAATCGTAATGAAAAGAGAAATCCCCTTAGTCATAAAAAAAGCACCGTAATTCATTAAACCAATCGTTGGCGGAATCAATAAAAACGGCATAATAGCAACGAGTGTTTCTGCTCCTAAATCGAACCATTTCATTGGAAGAACCTTAAGGCCTAATAAAACAAGTAATAGAAACATCCCAATCAAACTTCCTGGGATTGGAATATCCAACATTTCTTGCACCCATGTCCCAATCATGTAAAACACGTAAAGAGCTGCAACTTGGACAATAATCTTTGTAAACTTCATGTTCATCATCCCTCATGTTTATACGATCTTCGCTTTATATCTTTATCATAGTATAAATTGTAAAAACCTGCAATTTACCAACTTGACAACAAAAATGACATGTGTTATACGCTTACACCCTTGATATGACTGCATTTCTAAACGGAATTTACGTCAAAAACATTGACCTAAAATAAAAAGTTTATATTTTCAGAATTTTCATGTTATTATTTCAATAAAATAAATATTCTGTCCAGAAGGATACCAAGCTTACTACTTGTGAATAGACTCCATTTAAACGGAGTCTATTCGTTCTGAAATGACATATATTTACTCATACCCTCCAAAATACTTTCAACTGCACAGCATGTATTGTCTATATACCCACTGAACGTTACACAATACTCTACCGTTACACCTAAAATGGCTGAATACATTCATGCAAAAGGAAAAGCACCTCTCATCAAACCTCTATTCGATCACTACTATTATGAGTATTATCAAAAAGCATTGCCACAATTAAAAGGTTGTCCGTTTCATGACACGATGCCCATTATGGCACTCCTTAATGATTCAATGTTTACCTATTATGAATCACCAGTTTACGTTATGAATGAACAGTTCGCTCGTGGACAAAGTGTTGCCGATTTCCGTTCATTGTCCAATTCCAAACCTTTCATCAATAGGCCTAAACAGCGAATTGCAATTGACTTTGATTATAACCAATTCTTTAAACACTTTATAACGATTATGACTGGTGAACAATTTTAATAAAAAAACAGACCGTGATTTCTCACGGTCTGTCGTTATTTTCTACAATTACTTCTTAAGGTTGTAAAAAGATTTTAAACCATCGTAAACAGCGATTTCGCCTAGTTCGTCTTCGATGCGTAATAATTGGTTGTACTTAGCAATACGGTCAGTACGGCTCATAGAACCAGTTTTGATTTGGCCAGCGTTAGTTGCAACTGCGATGTCAGCGATTGTAGCATCTTCAGTTTCACCAGAACGGTGAGATACAACTGCTGTGTAACCAGCACGTTTAGCCATTTCGATTGCTTCGAAAGTCTCAGTTAAAGTACCGATTTGGTTAACTTTAATTAAGATTGAGTTAGAGATACCTTTTTCGATACCTTCAGCAAGTTTTTGAGTGTTAGTTACGAATAAGTCGTCACCAACTAATTGAACTTTGCTGCCGATACGCTCAGTTAATAATTTGTGACCATCCCAGTCGTTTTCGTCTAAACCATCTTCGATAGAGATGATTGGGAAGTCTTTGCAAAGCTCTTCGTAGAAATCAACCATTTCTGCAGAAGTTAAGCCAGTACGGCCTTCGCCTGCAAGGTCATATTTACCAGTTTCTTTGTTGTAGAACTCAGAAGAAGCAACGTCCATTCCTAAGAATACGTTCTCGCCAGCTTTGTAACCAGCTTTTTCGATTGCTTCGATGATTACTTCTAATGCTTCGCGGTTAGAACCAAGGTTTGGAGCGAATCCACCTTCGTCACCTACTGCAGTGTTAAGACCTTTGTCATGTAATACAGCTTTTAATGCATGGAATACTTCAGCACCCATACGGATTGATTCTTTGAATGTTGGAGCACCAACTGGTAAGATCATGAACTCTTGGAAGTCCACGTTGTTATCAGCGTGAGAACCACCATTGATGATGTTCATCATTGGAGTTGGTAATTGTTTTGCATTGAATCCACCAAGGTAACGGTATAATGGAAGACCTACGAAGTCAGCTGCTGCGTGAGCTACTGCCATAGATACACCAAGGATAGCGTTAGCGCCTAGTTTACCTTTGTTTGGAGTACCATCTAATTCGATCATAGCGTTGTCGATACCAGCTTGGTCAGTTACGTCGAAACCAACGATTTCTGGAGCGATAATTTCGTTAACGTTGTTTACTGCGTTAACAACACCTTTACCAAGGTAACGAGATTTGTCACCGTCACGTAATTCTACTGCTTCGTGCTCACCAGTAGATGCACCACTTGGTACGATAGCGCGTCCGAATGCGCCGCTTTCTGTGTAAACTTCTACTTCTACAGTTGGGTTACCACGAGAATCAAGGACTTCGCGAGCATAAACATCAATAATTGTTGACATAATATTTTCTCTCCTTTTATATATACAATTTAATTATTTAATAATTGTTTTACCTGTCATTTCTTTCGGTTGTTCAACACCAAGAAGTGTAAGCATTGTTGGAGCGATATCTCCTAAGATGCCACCTTCACGTAATTCAACATCATTTTTCGTAACGATGAAAGGAACCGGGTTCGTTGTATGAGCTGTCATTGGTTGTCCGTCAGAAGTTAACTCCTGGTCAGCATTACCATGGTCAGCAGTAATAAGTGCTACACCATCTTTTGCAAGAATCGCTTCTACAACTTTTCCTAAACATTCGTCAGTTGCTTCTACTGCTTTAATTGTTGGTTCCATCATCCCAGAATGGCCAACCATATCACAGTTTGCAAAGTTAAGAATGATCACATCATGTTTATCATTTTCGATTTCATTTACTAAAGCGTCGGTTACTTCGTAAATGCTCATTTCAGGTTTCAAGTCATACGTTGCAACCTTAGGTGAGTTAATTAAAATACGCTCTTCTCCTGGGAATTCAGCCTCACGACCACCGCTAAAGAAGAATGTAACGTGCGGATACTTTTCAGTTTCCGCGATGCGAAGTTGCTTTAATCCCGCTTGCGCAACAACTTCACCTAATGTGTTATCAAGGTTCATTGGCTTGAATGCCACGTAACCATCTACAGTTTCACTAAAGTGTGTCATACAAACGAATTCTGGAATGCGAGGTACTTTTTCACCACGATCGAACTCACGGAAGTCTTCATTTGTAAATACACGTGCAATTTGAATTGCGCGGTCTGGACGGAAGTTATAGAAGATAACTGCATCATCATCATTGATTGTTGCAACTGGCGTTTCATCTTCATTCACAATTACAGATGGCAATACGAATTCATCATAGATACCATTTGCATAAGAATCCTCTACACATTCATGTGCTGATTTATAAGTAGGTCCTTCGCCATTCACCATAGCACGGTAACATTTTTCTACGCGATCCCAACGCTTGTCACGGTCCATGGAGTAATAACGACCGGAGATAGTCGCGAATTGTCCTACGCCTGTTTCTTTAATTACTTCATTTGTTGCATCGATATAACCTTTTGCTGTTTGTGGTCCAACATCGCGGCCATCCAAGAATGCATGGATGTATACTTTCTCCACGCCTTCTTTTGCAGCTAAGCGAAGAAGAGCAAACATGTGGTTCATGTGACTGTGCACACCACCATCAGAAAGTAAACCGAATAAATGAAGAGCAGTACCTTTTTCTTTTACGCTTTTAATTGCATTTTGGAAAGTTTCGTTCTTATCGAACTCACCTTCACGAATTGCAACGTTCACACGTGTTAAGCTTTGATATACTACGCGGCCAGCACCGATATTTAAGTGACCAACCTCAGAGTTACCCATTTGACCTTCTGGAAGACCTACTGCCTCACCACATGCTGTAAGCGTTGTATGAGGGAACTTGTTCCAGTAACCGTCGAAATTAGGTTTCTTAGCTTGTGCTACAGCATTCCCGTAAGTTTCTTCACGTAGTCCGAAACCGTCAAGAATGATTAAAGCTGTTGGCTTTCTCATTTTACCGCCCCCAGAAGACCTAAGAAGGAAGCAGGCTCTAAGCTAGCACCGCCAACTAAAGCGCCGTCGATGTCAGATTGTGCCATGTATTCTTTAATGTTTTCTGGTTTTACGCTACCGCCGTATTGAATACGAACAGCTTCTGCAGCTGCTGGAGAAACAGCTTCTGCAACAACTTTACGGATATGCGCACATACTTCGTTTGCATCTGCAGAAGAAGAAGATTTACCTGTACCGATTGCCCAGATTGGCTCATAAGCGATAACAGTTTCTTTAACTTGCTCTTCTGTTAAACCTGCAAGTGCTTTTGTCACTTGACCTGCTACTAGATCAAATGTTTTTCCGCTTTCGCGCTCTTCTAAAGTCTCACCACAGCAAACGATTGGTGTTAAACCATGTTCAAATGCTGCAAGAGTCTTTTTGTTTACTGTTTCGTCTGTTTCAGCAAACATTTCACGACGCTCAGAGTGGCCAAGTACTACGTAGCTCACTTTTAAGTCGCTAAGTGCTACTGGGCTAATTTCGCCAGTGAATGCACCATTTTTTTCGAAGTGCATGTTTTGTGCACCTACTTTTAAGTCAGTTCCTTCAGTTGCCGCTACTAAGCGCTCTAAGAAAAGAGCTGGAGAGCAAACTACTGCATCAACAGCTGAAGCTGCTGGGATTTGACCTTTTACTTCCTCTACGAAGCTAACTGCTTCAGATAGAGTTTTATTCATTTTCCAGTTACCTGCGATAATTGGTTTACGCATGCTTTGCACCGTCCTTTTTCTTTGGCTGCTACTTATTTGTCGTTAAGACAAACTACACCTGGAAGTTCTTTACCTTCCATGAATTCTAATGACGCACCGCCGCCAGTAGAAATGTGGCTCATTTTATCAGCCATACCGAATTTTTCAACAGCTGCTGCAGAGTCACCGCCGCCGATAACAGAGTATGTACCTTCTGCATCTGCTAATGCTTGTCCTACTGCTTTTGTACCTTCTGCAAATGGAGTCATTTCAAACACACCCATTGGTCCGTTCCATACAACAAGCTTAGAATTTTTAATTACATCAGCATAAATTTCACGTGTCTTTGGTCCGATATCTACGCCTTCCCAAGTTTCAGGAATTGCATCAATACCTACAACTTTTGTTGTTGCAGTTTCAGAGAATTCTTCTGTGATTACAACATCAACTGGCATGTAGAAGTTTACGCCTTTTTCTTTCGCAAGTTCCATAAACTCTTTTGCTAAGTCAATTTTGTCATTTTCACATAGAGATTGTCCGATTTCATGTCCTAATGCTTTAACGAATGTGTAAGCAAGGCCACCACCAATGATTAGATTATCAACTTTGTCAAGTAGATGACGAATTACACCGATTTTATCTTTTACTTTCGCGCCACCGATGATTGCTGTAAATGGGCGTTCTGGGTTAGAAAGTGCTTTACCTAATACTTCTAACTCTTTTTCCATTAAGAAACCAGATACTGCTGGTAGGTAGTCTGCGATACCTGCTGTAGAAGCATGAGCACGGTGAGCTGCACCGAATGCATCGTTAACAAAAAGATCAGCAAGAGCTGCAAATTCTTTTGCTAGTTCTGCATCGTTCTTTTCTTCGCCCGCATAGAAACGTACGTTTTCAAGAACTAATACGTCGCCTTCGTTCATTGCTGCAACCATTTCTTGTACAGCTGGTCCGAATGCTTCGTCTGCTTTTTTCACATCTTTACCAAGAAGCTCACCTAAACGTGCAGCTACTGGAGTAAGACGCATTTCTTCTACTACTTGGCCTTTTGGACGACCTAAGTGACTTGCTAAAATAACTTTCGCACCTTGCTCTACTAAATATTGAATTGTAGGAAGAGCTGCACGAATACGAGTCTCGTCTGTTACTTTGCCATCTTTCATAGGTACGTTGAAGTCAACGCGGCAAAATACTCTTTTACCTTTTAAATCTACGTCACGAATTGATTTTTTGTTCATTGGATTTCCCTCCGACTAGTTAGGATTGACAAAACCCATTCAAAAGCTTATCACATTTGCTTCTAAAACGAAAGAAGAGAGAGGGAACAAACCCTCTCCCTCGTTTTGTCATTGATAACTTATAAACTTAAGAATTAAAGACCTTTAGCAGTCATGTATGCAGCTAAGTCTACTACACGGTTAGAGTAACCAGTTTCGTTATCGTACCAAGAAAGTACTTTAACCATGTTACCTTCCATTACCATTGTAGATAATGCATCGATTGTAGAAGAGTTTGTGCATCCGTTATAGTCGATAGATACTAATGGCTCTTCGCTGTATCCAAGGATATCTTTTAATTCGCCTTCAGCAGCTGCTTTGAATGCTGCGTTTACTTCTTCAACTGTTACTTCTTTATCAAGTTCAACAACTAAGTCAACAAGAGAAACGTTAGCAGTTGGAACACGTACTGCGCCACCGTTTAATTTACCTTTAAGTTCTGGTAATACTAATGCTACAGCTTTAGCAGCACCAGTAGATGTTGGGATCATGTTTTCAGCTGCTGCACGAGCACGACGTAAATCTTTGTGTGGTAAGTCTAAGATTTGTTGGTCGTTAGTGTAAGAGTGAATTGTTGTCATCATTCCGCGTTTTACGCCGAATTTTTCGTTTAATACTTTAGCGAATGGAGCTAAGCAGTTTGTAGTACAAGAAGCGTTAGATACTACGTTGTGGTTAGCTGCATCATATTCTTCGTGGTTAACACCCATAACTACAGTGATGTCTTCGTCAGAAGCTGGTGCAGAGATGATAACTTTCTTAACTGATCCACCTAAGTGTTTTTCAGCGTCTGCTTTTTTAGTGAAACGTCCAGTAGATTCTACTACGATTTCTACTCCGTAGTCGCTCCATGGTAATTGAGCTGGGTCACGCTCAGCGATAACTTTAATTTCTTTACCGTTAACAACGATGCTGTTTTCGTTAGCAGATACTTCTGCATTTAAAGTTCCGTGAACTGTGTCATATTTTAAAAGGTGAGCTAATGTTTTAGCATCTGTTAAGTCGTTGATTGCTACTACTTCTACCTCAGAGTTGTTAAGAGCTGCGCGGAATACGTTACGTCCGATACGTCCAAATCCATTAATACCAATTTTAGTCATTTGAATTTCCTCCTTGGGGGATTATATTAAAGGGTAATACCCTTTGTTAATTGTTTTGCTGCACCTTCATCTGTAATTAGAATCGAAGTGTGCCCTTGTTTAATTACAGCCTGTATTGCTTTTGCTTTTGAAGAACCTCCAGCGACTGCAACAACGTTAGATACATTTTGTAAATCTCTTAGTTGCATGCCAACCGTTTGTACTTTATGAACGACATTACCTTGTTCATTGAAGTAATAACCGAAAGCTTCGCCGACTGCTTCACTTGCTTTAATTTTCATCCAATCTGCTTCTGAAGTATTTCTGCGACGTGCCATTGTTAACGCATCGCCTATTCCATGAATGACGATATTGGAAGATCGAATCAACTCAAGAACTTCTTTCACGGAAGGCTCAGTCACAATGGACGCATATGCTTCGCTACTAACATGGTCTGGAACATACAATAAGCGGTAATTGCTCATCGTATTCTTTGCCATTTTCGCACAAATGGTATTGGCTTCTAATTCGACGCCTTCTCCAATTCCACCACGCGCTGGGACAAATAGCATATGTAAATCTTTGCAATCTAGTTGCATCATGTCCGCAACGGCAGCTAGCGTTGTTCCTCCAGCCACAGCAACGATATTATTCGCTGTCAGACGGTCTTTTATACAAGTTACACAAGCACGGCCCATCTCCAATTTGACCCAAGGTGATTCATCACTATCACCAGGGACAACGAAAACTTCATCCAAGTCTAATGTTTCCTTAAGCTGTTTTTCTAAAACCTTTAACCCGGAAATTTCTTTCATAAAGTCTTCCAAAGCAAGAACCACAGTTGTTCCTTCTTCTGTTAAAGTCATTCCAGAAGAGGCGACGTGAACTAAGTTTTGTTCTTTCAAAACTTGCACTTCACTTCGCAATACTCGTTCTGTCATACCAAGACTTGCAGATAAGTTTCTTCTTCCAATCGGCTGCATAAGACGAATGTGCTGAAGAATTTGCATTCTTGTTTGCATAACAGGTAGCAGATCAGGTAATAATTTTTTTGTATTTTGAATCCATGAGCGCATATCTTTTCTCCTCACTGCATCGGTTCATTTTCTCCCCGTGGTCATTTTATGTCCCGTAGTGACATTTTGTGTCCCACTAGGTTTAAAAAAATAATCCCTGCTACGTGTATTATTGTAACAGGAGATAGAAACTTATTCAACTCTTAACTACATTCTTTATATAGTTTATTATGACATCTTTGTGAATGACACCGTATTCTGCCTGTTTTCCGTCAATTTCCACAACAGGAATCATAATTTGATACTTTTCTAAAAGCTCATCATCTTCATATATATCTATTTCCTCAATTTCAAAGGAATATTCATGTTGCACTTCTTTCAAAAGCTGTTTTGCTTTTTCGCAAAGACCACAGTCTGTTTTCGTATATAAAACAACTTTCATCTTCTTCACCTATCCAATTGTTTTTCTTAAAGAAGAAGCAGGAATGTTCATTTGTTCTCGATATTTCGCAACCGTTCTTCGTGAAATAACGATTTCATGCTCTTCTTCTAACAATTTCGAAATTTTTTGATCTGAAAGTGGTTTTTTCTTATTTTCTTGCTCTACAAGCGTTTGAATTAATTGTTTGACACGCTTTGTAGAAACCGCCTCATCTTCTGTTGTAACCACTGCGTTACTAAAGAATGACTTCATTTCAAACAAACCATGTGGCGTCTGCACATATTTATTACGTGTAGCACGACTAATAGTAGATTCATGTACGCCGAGTTCCTCTGCTACCTCTTTTAAAGAAAGTGGCTTTAAATACTCAGGACCTTTCCAAAAGAAATCACGTTGTTTCTTCATTATAATTTCCATTACTTGCAGAAGTGTTTGTTTTCGTTGCTTTAAGCTGCGCATAATCCACTGTACATGCTGATACTTCTCAGATACATAGGTAGCCACTTCACTCTCACTATTATGAAGAAGCGCACTATACTCCGAATGAATTTCAATTCTCGGCATGTTACGTTCATTCATTTGCAACACAAGCCGATCATCGCCTTCTTTTTTCACAGCCATATCAGGAACAATATAATGCGGCTTCTCAGAAGAAAACGCAAGCCCTGGTTTTGGCTGAAGCGATGTAATACAATCAACAGCTGACTGTAATTCCTCATTACTACATTTCATAAGATGGGCAAGCTTTCGCCAATCTTTCTTAACAAAATACGGAAAATATTCATCCACGATCATTTCTGAGAATACATCTCTCTTTTGTAAGCGCTTCAATTGAAGTGAAAGACACTCCTGAATATTACGCGCTCCCACCCCTGCTGGCTCTAACGACTGAACGAGCTCCATAGAGCGTTCTACTACATCAATAGGTGCGGTTAGTAACTCTGCTAATTCTTCATTCGTTTCTTGTAAATAACCATTTCCATCCATGTTCATAATGATGAAAGAAGCTGTTTTTCGCTGTTCTTCATCTATTTTATAATACTGTAATTGATCTAATAAATGTTGCTGAATCGACGTAGAATCTACACTGTAAATCTCCATTTGGTTATCGACTTGTTTGCTTGTACTTTTACTTTTGCTTGAACTCTTTTTCTTTTCCCGCTCAAAGCCATTTAACTCAATAAGGGGATTCTCCATCGATTGCTCATACAAAAACTCCGATAATTCCTGCACATTATATTGGAGCATTGTAATCGCTTGTCTTAATTCTTGTGTCATGGCCAAACGTAAGCTTTGTTCTTGTAAAAGACTTGCCTTCAATCTAATCTCCCCCTTGTTTCTATTGTACAATAAGTTTGGTAAAAGGAGAATCCTGCGCAGATACCCATTCCAAAATATTATTAATTTATATGTATTAATGACGTTTACATCTTACAACTGCAAATTGAATAATATTGAAAGAAAATAATAAAAAGTATGTAAATACGGATAAAAAGACATAAACCCTTTCTTTTTTGAATGGAATAGATGATCCAATCATGCATAGTGGCGGTCAGGGCCCTATTTCGCCCCATGCCTCGTTAAAACAGAAAGATATAACGAGTGAAGATCTTTTTTTGTTTCCACGGCCGTGAGTTAGGTGACGGGAAGTCGAAATAAATTGACGAAATGACCTAAAACCTTTCTTTTTTGGGTGGAAGAGAGGATCCAATCATGCATAGCAGCGGTCAGGATCTTATTTCGCCCCATGCCTCGTTAAAACAAAAAGGCATAACGAGTGAAGATCTTTTTTTGTTTTCATAGAAGTGACGTATACGTTTGAAAATCAAAATAACTAAACAGAAATTTTATTACCTAATACCAATACTAACTCTTATAATTAGATATAACAAGATAGAATCGCTTGTGACGAGATAATCATTGTGTATATTGTCGAACAGTCGATATGGTGTGCCGAATCACCGATATATCTTGATAAGCGCTCAATAAAAAAAGTCCTAACTTACAAATGTAAGTTAGGACTTTTTGACGCGCCCAGAGGGATTCGAACCCCCGACAGACGTGGTACCGGAAACCACCGCTCTATCCAACTGAGCTATGGGCGCATGAATAATATACTGGTAATTATATCTCCTTATGTCAATGTACGCAACTACTATTACGCAAAAAAGCTCCCTCCCATTTCTTCAAAAAAACGTCACCAACCTAAATTTGGAAATCATATTTTCACCCCTATTCACAAATCATAACCTTTGAATTCATATTCCATAAGGAGGCTTCATTCGATGACTGTAATTACAAAATTAAAACAAACTGTCGCTGGGTTAAAAAGTGCACAAGCAAGCTTAGAGGGGTTCGCTCTTGATACGGACAACCAACAAGCGAAGCAACTTTTTCAAACAGCTGCGCAGCAAACACAATCCGTTATTGATACTTTAAATCCACGTGTTGAAGAAGTTCAGCAAGAAGAGCCTCAATACGGACAACAATAAATGAAAGTGCCGTTTTATCTTATGGTACACACTTTTTGAGAAACAGAAAAAGGATGATGCTATATCATCCTTTTTCACTCAAATTACATAAAGCAATAGAAATGGAATGATTGCAATGCGAAAATTTAGCACAATTGCCGTGTTATTTATACTCTTACTAGGCTTAACAACAGGATGTACTCATTCTTTAGATAAAGAAGTAAAACAAGAAACTCATAAGAAAACAAAGAAAAAAGAAGAACCGCAGTTAACGAAGGTAAGTATGGAAGAATCTTTTAATCAATCTATATCACATGACGCGAAAAAAAGAGTACTTGCCATGGAAGAAATACTAGAAGCTAGAGCTGCTAACTCTAACACAGATCTTTATGTAGCTGTTAAACCTGAGCATCATGAACGGTTTCAGTTAAAACCATTAAAGTCAAAAATCAAAAAAAAATTTAAAAAAGAGAACCCTACTTTCAATGTCTATGTCAGTACGGATCAAAAGATTTTCATCCTATTAGATAAGCTGGAAAACAAAATTAAGAAAAAAGAAGCCGATAAAGAATACATTAAAAAGAAATTAAAGACAGTTCACGCAGAAATGAACTCTGATACTTAATTGTATGTTCTTTAAAGGAAAAGGAAGGATTCACATGCCAAGTAAAGATAAAGACTTAACACCAGTACAACAAGAATATAAAAAATTTGAGCAACAACGCGAACCGAAAAGACCCGTTTTAAAAAATTGCATAAAAGCTTTTTTTGTAGGTGGTTTTATTTGTTTAATCGGGCAACTCATCTCAACCTTTTATATTACCTATTTTGATTTTAGTGAAAGGTCGGCCGGAAACCCTACTGTAGCAACACTGATTTTTATTTCTATGCTACTTACGGGATTTGGCGTATATGACCGTCTCGCACAATTTGGAGGTGCTGGTACCGCTGTACCTGTTACCGGATTTGGAAATTCTGTTATATCCGCTTGTATTGAACATAAGACAGAAGGCTTTGTCCTTGGAGTAGGTGGCAACATGTTTAAATTGGCGGGATCCGTGATTTTATTTGGTGTATTCGCCGCTTTTGTTATCGGCCTTATTAAAACCATCCTTATCCAATTGGGAGGGCTGTAAATGCTACAAGGACACCGAACATGGGTATTTGAAAATAAACCGGTCATCATCTCAACAGGGGTTATCGGAGGTCCATTTGAAGCAAAGGGAAAAATCCCCGAAGACTTTGATGCCCTTCATGAAGATTTATGGCTTGGGCAAGATTCTTATGAAAAAGCACATAAAGTGTTATTTGAAGAAGCTTGCAGTCGCGCAACCGAAAAAGCCAAGCTTCGAAAAGAAGATATTCAGTTCATTTTAGCAGGTGACCTTATCAACCAAATTACGCCCTCTAGCTTTGCTTGCCGTACGCTCGGCGCTCCCTATATTGGATTATTTGGTGCTTGTTCTACTTCTATGGAAGGGCTTGCCCTCGGTGCAAGTATTGTAAATGCAAAAGGAGCAAAATATTTATTAACAGGTGCATCCAGTCACAATACCGCTGTTGAAAAACAATTTCGCTATCCTACTGAATATGGCGGACAAAAACCACCTACTGCTCAATGGACCGTCACAGGAGCTGGTGCCGCTCTTTTGAGCGATCAAGGAGAAGGACCACGTGTTACATCAGCGACAATTGGTCGAATTGTCGATATGGGTTTAACCGACCCTTTTAACATGGGAGGTGCGATGGCTCCTGCTGCCGTCGATACAATCGAAGCTCATTTACGCGAAAGACAAATTGATGCATCCTACTATGACTTAATCGTTACAGGCGATCTCGGTCATGTCGGACGGGAAATTGCTTATGATTTACTGCATAAGCACGGGACAAAAGTAACAAGCGAACAGTTTCAAGATTGCGGATTACTCATTTATAGAGAAGGTCAGCCCGTAATAGCAGGAGCGAGTGGTCCAGGTTGTTCAGCGACCGTCGTATACGGACATTTATTGAACAGAATGAAAAAAGGAGAATTCAATCGAATACTTGTCGTAGCTACCGGCGCTTTACTATCTCCTCTTACCTTCCAGCAAGACGAGTCTATTCCGTGTATCGCTCATGCCGTATCGATTGAATTTGGAGGTGCAAGGCAATGATTTTTTTCTGGGCTTTTGTCGTCGGTGGGCTCATCTGCGTAATCGGGCAACTTATGTTTGACGTCGGTAAGCTCACACCCGCTCACACAATGTCAACGCTCGTTGTTGCTGGTGCAATACTAGATGGATTTGGTCTATACGAGCCTTTAATTGATTTTGCAGGTGCTGGAGCAACGGTTCCGATTACAAGTTTCGGAAATGCCCTTGTTCATGGAGCCATGGCTGAAGCAGCAAAACATGGTATTGTCGGGGTTATAACCGGAATGTTTAAAGTAACAAGTGCTGGTATATCTGCAGCTATTATCTTCGGATTTATCGGAGCATTATTATTTAAACCAAAAGGATAAGAGGTGTTTGCATGACGGTTGTTGCTAGTGTAAAAACATGTCTCGCTAGTTTAAAAAGTGCACAAGCAGGTTTAAGCACACTTTCACAAAACGCTGCTGAAGAAGAAGCAAAACGAGTTTTCCATGAATGTATGATGGAAATGGACAGTGTAATCGCTGACCTTAACAGTAGAATTTCCGTATTAGAACGAGAAGAACCACAATATAAAGGATTTTAGCTGAACAGGAGGGAATTAACTATGCCTCATGTACCAGATTGGCTGCTTGTCATTATACGCTCCTTAGCTCTTTTAGTTATTTTATTTTCAATGACAAAATTGCTTGGAAAAAGGCAAATTTCACAGCTTTCATTTTTCGAATACGTTGCAGGTTTGACAATCGGTAACATCGCTGCTGAAATTACAACGGGACTAGAGCGCAACTTTTGGCATGGTGTTTCTAGTATGCTTATTTTTTCGCTCATACCATTTTTCGCAGGTATTGTTGCTTTAAAAAACAAGCGACTCAGAAACTTCATTGAAGGAAAAGCGACTATTTTTATAAAAGACGGGAAAGTCCTTGAAGATAATTTAAAGAAAGAAAATTATACAATTGATGAATTACTAGAACTTCTTAGAAAGAAAAATGCTTTTAATATAGCAGATGTTGAATATGCTGTATTGGAGTCGGGCGGTGAACTAAATGTCTTGTTAAAAAGAGACAAACAACCGCTTACTCCAAAAGATATCGGCTTACAAATAGCACCTGCAAAAGAAACACAAACGGTAATTATGGATGGAAACGTACTAGATGAACCACTTTCAGCCAGTGGTCATAATCGTGCTTGGCTTCACGCCGAGTTAGAGAAACTTGGCGTGGTGATAGAAAATGTCTTTATCGGGCAAGTCGATTCTTACGGACAACTTACTGTCGATATATATGATGATAAACTTCAAATGCCATCCCCTCAGGATAGACCATTATTGTTGGCTTCTCTAAAAAAATGTCAAGCTGATCTTGAATTATTCTCATTAGAAACAAAATCGAAATCGGCAAGTCAAATGTATAGCAAAAACGCAAAACAAGTCCAACATATTTTAAATAGAGTAACTTATCTCCTAAAAGAATAATACACAAAAGAACGCTTCTATAGAAAAGGCGTTCTTTTGTTATTTAGCCTATTACATACGTTTAAATTTATATAATTCGGTTATCATGTTGAAGATACATAAGCAGGGAATTTCAAAAACATAGCGAATAAATCATGGTACAACTACATATTTTTTTGATTTAAAGTGGTTTCGTTTGACCTTTATTGACCATAATTGTATTATAAGACTAAGAAAGCTTTCAAAGGAGGAAATAACAGATGAATTTAATTCCTACAGTAATTGAACAAACAAATCGTGGAGAACGCGCTTACGATATTTACTCTCGACTATTAAAAGACCGCATCATTATGCTTGGTAGCGCAATTGATGACAACGTAGCAAACTCAATCGTTTCCCAGCTTTTATTCTTGGAATCTCAAGATCCAGAAAAAGATATTCACTTATACATTAACAGCCCTGGTGGTTCTATCACAGCAGGTATGGCAATCTACGATACAATGCAGTTTATTAAACCAAACGTATCAACAATTTGTATCGGTATGGCAGCATCTATGGGTGCTTTCCTACTTGCAGCAGGTGAAAAAGGAAAACGTTTCGCACTTCCAAACAGTGAAGTAATGATTCACCAACCACTCGGCGGAGCACAAGGTCAAGCAACTGAAATCGAAATTGCTGCAAAACGTATCCTATTCTTACGTGAAAAACTAAACCAAATTCTTGCTGATCGTACAGGTCAACCGTTAGAAGTACTACAACGCGACACAGACCGCGACAACTTCATGACAGCAGAAAAAGCACTAGAATACGGCTTAATCGATAAAATCTTTACAAATCGTTAATATACTTAAAAGCGGAATCGGCTCGTTTAGAATCGCTACCCCAAAAGGCTATCGCACATGCGATAGCCTTTCTTATTGACCACTTCCCAAAATATATCAGCGATTTTTTCAATATATCAGCTGTTTCTCATAATATATCGGCGCAAATTGAAATATATCAGCGGTTCGACACAACATATCGACTATTCGACAAAATACCCATTCTCCCCCACCCTCTCCATACACATTTATTCCATATCGAAAAGTGACAAACTTGTTAATAAAACAAATGTGTGATTTGGCTCACAATTTTATTCCAATCTTTATGTTACAGTTTAATTGATAATTCATATCAATTGTTTCGAGGTGAGAATGATGATAAAACAAATTAATTTTCATCATACTGTTTATGATTTAACGACTCAATATCCTGAAATTATCCCAATTCTAAAGAACCTTGGATTTGAAAATATAACGAAACCTAATATGCTACAAACAGCCGGCCGTATAATGACTATTCCGAAAGGCTGCCGAATGAAAGGTATTTCATTAGACATAGTAAAAGAGGCTTTTCAAAATAATGGATTTAACATTAACGAGTAGAGGAGAATCCTTATGAGTGAAATGATTAATAACCGTGAACAAGAAAATATAAATAGCTCTGAACGACAAACAATCTTAAAGACTATTATTAAAGATCTTCATAACGGAAAAAGCGTAGAAGATGTAACCGCTCAGTTTCAAGAAGCAATCGGAAATATTACCGTCGCAGAAATTTCAAAACTCGAACAGGCACTTATGGAGGAAGAAGGAATTCCTGTAGAAGAAGTACAACGTTTATGTTCCGTGCATACAGCTGTTTTTAAGGGATCTATTGAAGAAATCCATCAGTCTAATAAACAAGAAGAACAGCCGGGACATCCGATTCATACATTTAAAATAGAAAATAAAGAAATCGACCTACTTGTGAATTTCAAACTTCAACTTCACTATGAACGTTTTGAAAAAGAAGATAACGAAGAAAACATTTATAAATTACTAGAAGACTTAAATTTATTACTAGATGTTGATAAACATTATAGCCGGAAAGAAAATCTGCTTTTCCCTTATTTAGAGAAATACGGTATTTACGGACCAACTCAAGTTATGTGGGGCGTTGATGACAGAATTCGTGACGCTATTAAAGAGGCAAAACAACAATTATTAAATTATAATCAAGATAAAAAATCAGTCTTAGACAGTATTTCTTTCGTCATCCAGGACGTAACCGAAATGATTTTTAAAGAAGAAAACATTTTATTTCCAATGGCCCTTCAAACTCTTACAGAAGATGAATGGCTAAAAATCGCTCATGAAAGTGATGAAATCGGCTACTGCTTAACAAGTCCTATAAATACATGGAAACCAGAAAGAAATATGATCAAAGAAGAAGCTATATCCGAAGGGTTGATTCGTTTCGAAACAGGTATATTATCTTTGAAACAGCTAGAACTGATGTTAAATCACTTACCTGTGGATATTACGTTCATTGACGAAAATGATGTTGTGCGCTACTTCTCCCATGGAAAAGAACGAATCTTTGCCCGTACGAAAGCTGTCATTGGTCGAACAGTCCAAAACTGCCATCCTCCAAAAAGCGTTCATGTCGTTGAAAAACTCTTAGAAGATTTCAAATCTGGAAAAAAAGATTGTGAAGATTTTTGGATTAAATTTCAAGATAAATATGTATATATTCGCTACTTCGCAGTACGAAATACAAATGGAAAATATATGGGTACTCTTGAATTTACGCAAAATATTCAACCGATTCGTGAACTTCAAGGAGAAAAACGGATTCTTTCATAATTCATATGAGAATGATAAAGTGAACCTTTAATTGGCGATTCGCCACAACAAATTGCCCCAATCAAAAAAGCTATCGCTGCATGCGATAGCTTTTACTGTTTATTTTGTACATATGCTGCCAGCGCTTCTAAAGCAGCTTCTGCATCTGAACCTTCTGTTATAATCGTTACATTACTGCCAGATCCAATCGCTAAGCTCATAATCCCCATTATGCTCTTCGCATTGACTGTTTTTCCATCTTTCTCAATAAAAATATCAGCATGAAAACGATTTGCCTCTTGTACAAACAACGCAGCCGGACGTGCTTGTAAGCCGTTTTTTAATGCAACCTCAACTTGTTTCTGGACCATAGCTCCCATTTCCCCTTTACCGTTATTTTTTTGCTACCGGTTCCCCCGCGCGTAATTTCTCTGCAATTTCATCGATCTTACGCAAGCGATGATTGATACCTGATTTACTAATTTTCCCTCCAGATACCATCTCGCCTAATTCTTTCAATGTTACATCTTGATAATTAATACGTAATTGTGCAATCTCTCTTAATTTATCTGGTAAAACATCGAGCCCAACCGTTTCATCAATGTAACGAATATTTTCAATTTGCCTTAAAGCGGCACCAATTGTTTTATTTAAATTGGCTGTTTCGCAGTTCACTAATCGATTAACTGAATTACGCATATCGCGGACAATACGAATATCCTCAAATCTTAACAATGCATTATGTGCACCGATAATGTTTAAAAACTCCGTAATTTTCTCCGCTTCTTTTAAATACGTAATGTACCCTTTACGCCTTTCCAGCGTCTTACTATTTAAATCAAATCCGTTCATCAGTTCACATATAGAATCATTATGTTCCTTGTATAACGAAAAGACCTCTAAATGATAAGATGATGTTTCTGGGTTATTTACTGAACCACCTGCTAAAAACGCACCTCTTAAATACGATCGTTTGCAGCATTTCTTTTCAATCAATTCCTGTGAGATATTGCGAATAAATGAAAAGTCTTCTCTAACAATATGCAAATCCGCCAATATTTCACGGGATTTCTCAACAAGCCGAACGATATATACATTATTTTTCTTCAGTCGCATTTTTTTACGAACAAGCAATTCTACCGTCACGTCATATCCCTTTTTCAGCAATGTGTAAATTCTTCTTGCGATTGCTGCATTTTCTGTTTGAATATCAATCGAAAGACGACGGTTTGAAAAAGAAAGTGATCCGTTCATTCGAAGCAATGCTGATAATTCTGCTTTCTCACAGCACTCCTTCATTTCAAGCTTCGTGAGCTCTTTCTTTGTTTCTGATGCAAATGACACAGCCCCACCTCCTTATACGATATTTTGGAACAAAAATCTTGTCCTATATGAATGAGTAGCGTTATCTCGTACAGAGATAACACATGCTTATAATAACGAATATAAAATAGAAGCTAACTTTAATGTATCATGTCTTACAACTTGATCATCATACTTTGCTAATTCATCTTGAATTAAGCGAATGTCATTTTGAGCAAAACGATGTTCATCAACCACAACCGGTTCAGACATTTCTTCTTCATACAATTTACGTAATTCAGCAGGAATATCATGATTATTTACAATCGCTGTATCAATGAAAGGTTCTCCAAGATGATCATGTAAAGCCTGCACATGATCAAATGCTGTATACTCCATCGTTTCTCCAGCTTGCGTCATGACATTACATACATATACTTTTTTGGCCCTTGCAGCAAGAACAGCTTTACCGATTTTTTCTACAATTAGGTTTGGCAAAATACTTGTGTACAAACTACCTGGACCGAAGACAAGTAAATCTGCTCGTTTAATTTCCATCAATGTCTCATACAATGGTTCTACATCGCCCGGTGTTAAAAATACACGATTGATTTTTTTCCCAAAATACGGAATTTTCGATTCACCTGTTACAATTTGCCCATCTTCCAGTTCGGCATGAAGAACAACACTTTGATTGGCCGCTGGTAAAACACGCCCTCTCACATTTAACACTTTACTCGTTTCTGTAATGGCATGGAAAAAGTCTCCTGTAATCGACGTCATACCAGCTAATAATAAATTACCTAATGCATGACCCGTTAAACCTTCTCCGGATGTAAAACGATGTTGAAATAAAGCTTCCACAAGCGGCTCGACATCTGATAACGCAACAAGCACGTTACGAATGTCGCCTGGCGGTGGAATTTCTAACTCATCACGCAATCTACCTGAACTGCCACCGTCATCAGCTACTGTAACAACCGCTGTAATATCAACAGGATATTTCTTCAATCCTCGTAATAAAACCGATAGTCCAGTTCCTCCTCCCATGATGACAATTTTAGGTTTCCTCTCTTTTTTCATCCCTTAATGGCCCTTTCTCTTCTCCACATCACGATGAGATATATGAACGATATATTCTGGTTTCAAATGTTTTCCAAGGTATTCTGCAAGTGTAACAGAACGATGTTGCCCACCTGTACATCCAATCGCAATTACAAGCTGACTCTTGCCTTCTCTTTTATAATGAGGAAGCATGAAACTAATAAGATCCGTCAACTTTTCTAAAAATTTATGTGTCTCATTAAACTTGAGCACATATGATGAAACTTCTTCATCCAGTCCTGTTAACGGCTTCATCTGTGGAATATAATATGGATTTGGTAAAAAACGAACATCAAATACTAAATCTGCATCAATTGGAATGCCGTACTTAAATCCAAATGACATCACATTTACACGAAATGCTTGCTCGTTTTCTGTTGAAAACAGATGAACAATTTTTTCGCGCAATTCTTTCGGTTTTAACTCAGACGTATCAAGCACAATATTCGCCCTTGCCTTCATGTCTGTTAATAAATTACGCTCGGCCTCAATCCCTTTTAACGGAAGCCCTGTTGGCGCAAGTGGATGCGAACGTCTCGTTTCTTTGTAACGCGTTACAAGCGTGCTATCTTTCGCATCTAAAAATAAAATATGAGGTATAATCCAAGTGCGTTCTGATAAATCATCAAGCGCTCCCCATAAATGCTCAAAAAATTCGCGGCCACGTAAATCAATACCAAGTGCCACCTTGTTCATTTTCCCTTTCGAGTCTGCCATCAGTTCAACAAACTTTGGCAATAACATCGGCGGTAAGTTATCTACACAAAAATATCCTAAATCTTCGAAGCTTTGCAGAGCTACTGTTTTTCCTGCACCGGACATCCCTGTAATAATTACCATTTTAATATCATTATTTACTGTCATTGTATCCCTCCTCGGCGGTTTAGCTTGGATCCAATCGATATGAAAGTAATTCAAAATCTGGTGTATATACAAACGTACCGTAGATGATTCCATTTCCTTTAATTAAATAATCAATAATGTGATAATCTCCCGGCGCCATTGCTAATTCATCAATCTTATCAAATGTATGCCAACCAATGATGCCTTCTTCGCTTTCTAATTTGTTTTCTCCTGCAAAATCTGTCGCTAAAAAGGAGAACATCATCCACTCAGAAACAACTTTATCGCCTTCTTGAATGACAAAAGTGAAGACTCCCTTTAATGCTGGGTTCTTTAAATAAATGCCTGTTTCTTCACGATATTCGCGGACAACGGAATCCCTCACTGTTTCACCGCGTTCCATTTTCCCGCCCGGTGCAACCCACCAGTTCCGACGAGGTTTTTGTAGTAGGAGAACTTCATTATCTTTAATTAACACACAGTTTGTTACTCTTTGCATGCCTCTTCACCTCAGCTACTTATGACGAATTTCTTCATCATATACTCATTTCATTATACTATCAAAAACAGTTTGTCACAATGAAGGAGGCTAGCTCCTTAAACAAGCCAAATACGGGTTAAACAACCAAAATCATTCCTTTTAGGTGGGAGAGAGAATCCGCTCATGGATAGAAGCGGTTAGTTCCTTTTTTCGCCCCATGCCATGTGAAAACAGAAGGAAAAAATGAGCGAAGACCTTCTTTTCTTTTCATAACGGTGACTTATATGTCAAAAAAATAAAATGGATATAGATATATATAAACTTATTCTTCCTAAGAACATAAAAAAATCCCCTTAACGAATTTTATCGTCAAGGAGATTTACCACTTATTTTTTACTGAAATACGATACAATCGCAAATCCTAAAATAAACGTAATAATAGAGCTTACAATCGACATTCCACCGGCCGGAATACCTGGAAACACTACTGCAATCGATCCAATAACAAGTCCGATAATTGCTGCGAATGTTGCACTTTTAAAATGTGTCAATAAGTAACTAATTCCTTTACTACTTACAACGAATCCAACCATAACCCCTGCGCCAATCACTGCAATTAGTGGCAGATTTAATGTTGTTAACGCATTAATCGCTGTTGGATATACACCGATGATTAATAAAATAAATGACCCACTAATCCCTGGAAGTAACATAGCCATACTAGCCATCCATCCTGCCAGGAATAGCCCAATTGCATTTAAAATAGTTAACGTCGTAATTGGATCTGCCGCTTTATCTGGCTTAAAAAGTGCTGTTACAGCTACAAGAGCCGCTGCAACGATTAATATGACAATATGTCCACCTTTAAATGTTTCTTTCGCATTCGCTTCCTTCATCAACATTGGTAAAATACTTATAATTAAACCAAGGAAGAAAAACTGCGTTGACTCATAATGATATTCTAGCAAATACTTAATCACATGACTTAATGTTAAAAACGCAGCCGCTACGCCCATAGCAAGCGGAATTAAAAACCCTAAATGCTTTTTCCATTCACGACTAAAAAACCCGCTAATTGCCGCAAGCAACCTTTCATAAATCCCTAATACAACAGCAATTGTGCCACCACTAACGCCAGGAATTAAATCACTAACGCCCATAAAAAAACCACGATATATATTACGCCATTCCATACTGAATAAACTCCTCATTTCTCATAGTCATTTTTCCCATAAATTCTAGTATAACAATAAGGAATCTTGTAATCCAAAGAAATTTTGACAAACATTTGACATTTTAGGAAGAAAATAAAAGAAGAAAGCCACCATCTATGAAGGTAGCTTTCTTCTCTAAAAAGGATTCATATCCTTATTATTCTGTTACAGTTTTTAATTCCTCTAACAGCTCTTCTACATAGTGCTGTGCACTTTGTGCTGCGATACTGCCATCACCAGTTGCTGTTACAATTTGACGAAGCATTTTTTCGCGAACATCACCAGCTGCGAAAATACCAGGAACTTTCGTTTCCATGCGTTCGTTTGTTTCGATATAACCATTTTCATTTGTAATACCTAGCTCAGTAAATGGTTTTGATAGTGGTAACATACCGATATAAATGAAAGCACCATCTGTTTTGAACTCTTGTTCTTCACCAGTGTTCACATCTACAAGTGTTACACTACCTACTTTACCATTCTCATCATTGATTTCTTTTACAGTATGATTCCAAATGAAGTCTACTTTTTCATTTTGGAAAGCACGATCTTGCAGGATTTTCTGTGCGCGAAGTGTATCACGACGGTGAACGATTGTTACTTTTGATGCGAAACGTGTTAAATACACACCTTCCTCAACAGCAGAATCTCCGCCGCCAACAACAACAAGTTCTTTCCCTTTAAAGAATGCACCGTCACATACTGCGCAATATGATACACCGCGGCCTCCAAGTTCTTTTTCACCTGGCACACCGATTTTTTTGTACTCTGCACCACTTGCAACGATGATTGCGCGTGTTTTATATTCCTTTTTACCAGCCACAACTGTTTTATATTCTTTACCATCGATGACTTCTTTTACATCACCATATGCATATTCAGCACCGAATTTCTTTGCATGCTCGAACATTTTATTTGATAAATCAGGTCCTAAAATGGATTCATAACCTGGATAGTTTTCTACATCTTCTGTATTCGCCATTTGTCCGCCTGGAATACCTCGCTCAAGCATAAGCGTGCTTAAATTTGCACGAGACGTATACACTGCAGCTGTCATCCCAGCTGGTCCAGCACCAATAATAATGACATCATAAATTTTTTCTTCTGACACACTATTCACTCCTCTTCATTCCTACCATAACTTACCCTCATTATACTGTTAGCACCTGTTTTTTCCCAATGATTTGCCTATGCATGAGTACGCTTTACTACTTGCACATATTTTCTCACAGTTGCTACAGATACATTATATATATTTCCAAGTTCGGCCTGTGTCATTTTATTTCTCTGCTGGCCGCGCACAATATATTCGATTGCCGCAGACCACCCAAACACATTCGTAAAGACCGTACCAGATGTATATAAACGGATAAACGTACAAAACCAAAAATGCAAGCATTCTTCAATCAATTCATCTTCTTTATTTGTATAGTTATATAAGGCATCCGAAATTCTGACGCATTGTTCAAACGCTTGTAACTCGCCTGGAATACTCTTATGACTACTCATTAAAAAGAAATATTTTGCCAGTTGTGAAACGATCGGCACACCATTTTTCGCCTGCGCCACCTCAAAGAAAAAGCTAATTTTCTCTGGTGTTGTTAGTTCATTCATTAAATATAGTGCTAGCATTTTCTCTTCTAACGTTTCACTTTGCCCAAAAGATTTCCGCAGCTCTTCAAACAAAACATTCTGCCCTTCATCAGCTAAATGCAGGGCATTCCACGGCTCTTTCCCTTTTTTATCAGGGTGTAATTCTACAACAGATTGCCACATTTTTTCGGCTGTATGTTGATCTTGTATCATATAAGCAGAGTATGCAAACCAATAGTAAAAGCTGACATCACCTTCATAACCTTGACGCTTTAATAACCTTAACCATTTATATGCTGATGCAAAGTAACCAATTGTTGCAAATGTTGTTCCTAGCTTTAATCGATGCTCAAATGACATCGGATATACTGATTCTAGTTGCCCCGCTAACGCTTCTACTTGTTTATGCTCTCCAATTGAATATAGAAAAATAAGCGTATTACAAAGCGCATGCATATTACCAGGATTTTTCTCTAAAATCATTTCTGTTAACTTTAGTGCCTGATCTACATTTCCTGATTGGAAATGCGCAATTGCTAAGTTATTATAACCCGACCAAAATTCTGGATAATCCTTCGTTACAACTTCAAGCGTAGCAATCGCTTCCTCCAATTGTCCGTTACGAATATAGCGATTCGCCTCTTCCTGCATAACAATTAATTCATCTTCATCTTCAATCTCTTCCGTATCCAACGATTCTTCTTCCATAATCTCAAGTAATTCTAACGTATCTTCTACAAATTCTTTTTCCGTTGCTATCTCTAAATATTTCTCCGCATACTTCTTTGCTTGCTGAAACAAACCGAGATATGCGTAATTATTTGCGATAAAATAATAGCACTGCTCAATATCAGAATTCGAACGAATTAATTTCAAGAAAATTTGATTTGATTCTTGATACTCACCGACTTCAGATAATACCGTCGCTAATTGACATAAAATAAACGGCTCTTTCTCACTTTGTGCCGCTCTTCGAAAATATTTAATTGCATCTTGTAATTTATGACTTTGATAAGCTTTCATTCCTTTTTTATAAAAGAAATCAGCTAATTGATTAAAAGAGATAACTTGTCCGTTCTCCTTATACATCCGTTGATTTTTCCCCATATATCCTCCAGTTTTTTGTTTTCTTCGCTCATACATTTTCTATTTATAAGTATAAACGATTCCGTAAAAAACAAAACAGTATATTATAATCAATTATTTCCTTTTTATTCATAAAAAGAGAAGAGAAATGTTACATTTTTAACAACGAACTTCTCTTCTCTACCATTTCTTTCTGCGTATAAATGATACGCATCGGATTTCCACCTACAAAAGCACCACTTGGTACATCACGGTGAACAAGTGTACCTGCTGAAACAATGGCGCCGTCCCCAATCTTTACACCTGGCAATATAGTTGAATTTGCTCCAATCATTACTTCATTCCCTATAATGACTTCACCAAGGCGATATTCATGAATTAAATATTCGTGAGCTAAAATCGTTGTGTTATAGCCAATTATTGAATTCGTTCCAATTGTAATCTTTTCTGGAAACATAATATCCGGCATTGCCATAAGCGCAAATGATGTTTGCTTTCCTACTTTCATTCGTAAAAATGTGCGATACAGCCAAATTTTCATTCGTAAAAATGGTGTATAACGTGCAATTTGAATGACAATAAAATTTTTCATCACCTTAAAGAAAGATACTGTCTTATATACATTCCATAGTGAATTTGCTCCTGAAACAGGGTAGCGCGTTGTCCGTCGCACTTTTCTCTCTCCTCTTACCTACTATTCAGACAAAATAGATAACAAGTCACTCATTTTATCTAATACATAATCCGGCTTATATGACTCTAAATACTCTCTACCTTTAATTGTCCAAGCAACTGCCGCGGTTTTCGTACCTGCGTTTTGTCCGCCCACTATATCATGATGGTTATCACCAACCATTAACGTTTCTTCTGGATTTGCATGTAGTAGCTTTAATGCTTTTTGAATTGGTTCTGGATGTGGTTTCACATGCTGTACATCATCAATTGTAACAATAACATCAAAGAACTCATTTAATTTAGAAAGCCTTAAACCCATTTCTACCGTTTGTCTTGCCTTCGTTGTTACAATTCCAATTTTGTATCCTTGCTTCTTTAGCTCTTGGACTGTCTCATAAACAGTTTCATATTCTTCCACTAGTTCATCGTGATGGTCATGATTAAACTGGCGATAGCACTGAATCATCTCATCTACCTTACTTTCATTCATTGAACTAAACGTCTCATGCAAAGATGGACCGATAAACGGCAATACATCTTCGCGCTTATACTGATTTGGATAGTACTTATTTAACGTGTGTAAAAAAGAAGAAATAATGAGTTCATTTGTATTAATTAATGTTCCATCTAAATCAAATAACACTGTATTTATTTTCATATGCTATGGTCCTTTCGCTATCTGAATATGAAAGAAGCAGCATCTCATATAAGATGCTACTTTTTCTAGTCTTCTAAATATCTTTTATCAGCTTGCCCCATTTTACGTCTCACAATAATGAAAATGATTGAAATAACAACAAGTCCGATAGACACCACTTGTGCAATACGAAGTGGCCCTAACATTAAGCTATCTGTACGTAACCCTTCCACAAAGAAACGGCCAACTGAATACCAAATTAAATACGTAAAGAATAATTCACCACGTCGTAAATTCGCTTTTCGTAATAACAACAATAGGATTACACCTGCAAAACTCCATAATGATTCATATAAGAACGTTGGATGATAATAAACACCATCAATATACATTTGATTCACAATAAACTCTGGTAAATGTAAGCCTTCTAAAAACTGTCTTGTTACTTCACCACCATGAGCCTCTTGGTTCATAAAGTTTCCCCAGCGTCCGATTGCTTGTCCAAGCAAAATACTCGGTGCTGCAATATCAGCTAACTTCCAGAAAGAAAGCCCGCGTCTCTTCGCAAAGAAAATCCCCGTAATAACCGCCCCGATTAAACCACCATGAATCGCTAAGCCACCTTGACGAATATTAATAATTTGCTTTGGATCTTGCATATAATATTCCCATTCAAAAATAACATAGTATGCGCGTGCGCAAAGAATCGCGATTGGCACCGCAATTAAAACAAGATCGACAAACGTATCTTTTGGAATACCTAACCGTTCACCCTCGCGTGTAGCAAGCCAAAGACCAAGCAAAACACCTGTCCCGATAATAAGTCCATACCAATAGACTGGGAATGGTCCAAGTTGAATGGCTATGCGGTCTAACTGTGGTACAGACCCTAACAGCATATGGATGACCTCCCTCTCCTCAATTACTCCTGATTCCCTAGTTCAATCGCACTCATTAGGCGCTCTGAAAATTGTTGGGCTGCATTGACTCCCATTCGTTTTAACCTAAAATTCATCGCTGCTACTTCAATAATAACAGCCAAGTTTCGACCAGGTCGCACTGGAAGTGTAATCTTCGTAAGTTCTGTATCTATAATCTTCATCTTCTCTTCATCAAGACCTAGGCGATCATAGTTTTTCTTTTGATCCCAAATCTCGAGGTTAATCACAAGTGTAATACGCTTATAATTTCGTACAGCACCTGCACCAAATAACGTCATTACGTTAATAATACCTAAACCGCGGATTTCTAATAAATGCTCAATTAAATCTGGTGAACTTCCTACTAATGTATCTTCATCTTCTTGACGAATTTCAACGCTATCATCTGCAACTAGACGATGACCACGTTTTACAAGTTCAAGCGCTGTCTCACTTTTTCCGACACCACTTTGACCTGTAATTAAAACACCAACACCGTAAATATCTACTAATACACCATGAACAGCAGTTGTTGGCGCTAACTTACTCTCTAAATAGTTTGTTAAACGACTTGATAGTCTTGTCGTCGTTTGGGCAGAACGTAAAAGAGGCACGCCAGATTCACGTGATGCTTGCAATAATTCCTCTGGCACATCTTGACTACGCGTTACAATAATACAAGGTGTCTCTTCTGTACAAAGAACTTTCATTCTTTCTTGTTTTTGCTCACTTGTTAACGTCTCACAGAAGGTAAGTTCCGTTTTTCCAAGAAGCTGGACGCGATCAGCTGGATAATATGTAAAGAATCCTGCCATTTCAATTCCAGGTCGCGATAAATCACTTGTATCAATCGGACGGTGAATCCCTTCTTCACCACTCACTAACTCTAATTGAAATTGTTCAATTAAATCTTTCGTCCTTACTTTCGGCATATGTAAACCTCCACTCCGCTGCGGGTTCAGTCTCATTTGATGTAAAATTCCATTCTATCCGATATTGTACCATTTTTTTCTGCAAACAAGAAATGTGGTTTCTATTAAATAAAGAAAAACATTTCATGGCGTTCATGAAATGTTTTTCTTTTTGTCACTTTTCTATTTTTTTTCAGATAATGGCTCTACAATTACTTTATCAATCAGCATATTTAAAATAGAAATACAAATTGCCGCAACTATCGCTACACCAAATCCAGATATATTAAAAGCATCACCTAATAAAGAATCTGTCATTTTTAGCGTAATCGCGTTAATTACGATTAGGAAGAATCCAAATGTTAGTACCGTAATCGGCAACGTAATTAAAATTAATAACGGTTTTACAAACACATTTAAAATCGATAAGATAATGCTCGCAATAATTGCCGTTTGTATATTTTCTATGTAAAATGCGTCTGGTGCAATTCCCTTCAGAAGACCTGATACAACAATTAACACGACGCTATTCACAAGAAGTGATAGAATCCATCTCATTTTCTTACACATCCTTTTGATATATATATTTAATCATACGCTAATGGGTTGCAAACGCCAAGTGACCATTTATAGAACGACTGAAAACCTTTCTTTTTTGGTGGGAAGAGAGCGTCCGTCCATACATAGTAGCGGTCAGATTCCTTTTTCGCCCCATGCCTTGTGAAAACATAGGGAGAATGTGAGTAGGGAATCTGTTTGTATTTTCATAACCACGACGTATATTGCGGAAAAAAAAAATAAAATCATATAAAAGCTTATTCCATTCTTCATACTTGTATACCTATCACACTAAAACTGGTTCTTTCCCAAAACTAAAACAGAGAGCTAGCCAAATCGGCTTAGCTCCCTACTTCAACCTCTTTCATTTTCTCTTTCATACGAGCTGTATCACGCTCTAAAATACCTTTTAAATACTTTCCTGTATACGAACGCTCTTCTTTTACAACTTGCTCCGGAGTCCCTGAAGCAACGATTTGTCCGCCTTTGTCTCCACCTTCTGGGCCAAGGTCAACAATGTAATCAGCTGTTTTAATTACATCTAAATTATGCTCAATGACAAGCACAGTTTCCCCACTTTCAACAAGGCGCTGCAATACTTCTAGAAGACGTGCAATATCATGTGCATGTAAACCTGTTGTTGGCTCATCTAAAATATATAACGTACGCCCTGTAGAACGGCGGTGTAATTCAGAGGCAAGTTTCACACGCTGCGCTTCACCACCCGATAGTGTAGTGGCCGGCTGTCCTAATTTCATATAACCTAGCCCTACATCTACAAGCGTCTGTAACTTCCGTTTAATTTTCGGGATATTCGCAAAGAATTCTACCCCATCTTCAATCGTCATTCCTAGTACTTCAGAAATGTTCTTATCTTTATATTTCACTTCTAACGTTTCACGATTATAACGTTTTCCATGACATACTTCACATGGAACATATACATCTGGTAAAAAGTGCATTTCAATTTTTATAATGCCATCACCACGACATGCTTCACAACGTCCGCCTTTTACGTTAAAGCTAAAGCGGCCTTTTTGATATCCACGTACCTTCGCTTCATTCGTTTGTGCAAACACATCGCGAATATCATCAAACACACCTGTATATGTTGCAGGGTTTGAACGTGGTGTTCGTCCAATTGGTGATTGATCAATATCAATAACTTTATCTAAATGTTCAAGGCCTTTAATGTCCTTATGTGCGCCTGGCTTACTTTTTGCTTTATATAATTTCTGCGCTAACGATTTATATAAAACTTCATTGATCATCGTACTTTTTCCAGAACCAGATACACCTGTTACTGCTACAAATGTACCAAGCGGGAATGACATTTTCGCATTTTTTAAGTTATTTTCTTTTGCACCAATAATCTCAACTTTTCGTCCGTCCCCTTTACGTCTTTCAAGTGGAACCGGAATAAACTTCTTACCGCTTAAATATTGTCCTGTTAATGAATCATCATCATTCATCACTTCATCTGGTGATCCAGCTGATACAACTTGCCCACCATGAATCCCTGCACCAGGACCGATATCAAGTAAGTAATCGGCAGCCATCATTGTATCTTCATCATGCTCAACAACGATTAGTGTATTTCCTAAATCGCGCATTTCCTGCAATGTACGGATTAGACGGTCATTATCACGCTGGTGTAAGCCGATAGAAGGTTCGTCAAGAATATATAATACACCCGTTAAACGAGAACCAATTTGTGTTGCCAGACGAATACGCTGTGCTTCACCGCCTGATAATGTTCCCGCTGCACGGCTTAATGTTAAATAATCAAGTCCTACGTTAATTAAGAAACTTACCCGCTCTTTAATTTCACGTAAAATTAAACGAGCAATCTTTTCCTGTTTTTCTGTTAGTTCAATGGCATCGAAGAAATCATACACTTCTTGAACAGAATACTTTGTTACATCCGCAATCGTTTTCCCGTCAACAAAAACAGCTAAGCTTTCTGGCTTTAAGCGGCCTCCCTTACATTTCGGACACGCCTGCTCGGCCATATATTTCTCCATTTGCTCACGAATATAATCCGAACTCGTTTCACGGTAACGACGCTCAATATTTGGAATAACTCCTTCAAATAAAATCTCGCTTTCTTTCACTTGACCAAAGTCATTCACATAACGGAAATAAACCTTCTCTTCTCCGCTTCCGTACAACACTTTATCAAATAAATCTTTCGGTATATCCTTTACGGGCATATCCATATCAATGCCGTAATGATTACATACCGATTGTAATAATTGCGGATAATATTGCGAACTAGTCGGTTCCCAAGGAGCAATCGCATGACCATTTAAAGATAAATCCCAGTTTGGAATCACAAGTTCTAGATCTACTTCTAATTTCGAACCGAGCCCATCACAAGACGGACAAGCTCCAAATGGACTATTGAAAGAGAACATACGAGGCTCTAACTCCCCGATCGAGAAACCGCAATGCGGACAAGCGTGATGCTCACTAAATAAAAGCTCCTCTTCTCCAATCACATCAATTAATACACGACCTCCGCCAAGCTTGAGTGCGCTCTCAAGGGAGTCGGCAAGGCGGCTCGCAATTCCTTCTTTTATAACGATACGGTCAATTACAACTTCAATCGAATGCTTCTTGTTTTTATCTAATGTAATCTCTTCAGAAACATCAAGCATTTCTCCATCAACACGAACACGAACATAACCCTGTTTCTTTATATCTTCTAATACTTTCACGTGTGCACCTTTACGTCCTGACACAATCGGCGCTAACACTTGTAATTTTGTACGCTCTGGGTATTCCAAAACACGGTCTACCATCTGTTCTACCGTTTGTGATGTAATTTCAATCCCATGATTCGGACAGATTGGCGTCCCAATACGTGCAAATAATAGACGTAAATAGTCATAAATCTCCGTCACGGTTCCAACCGTTGAACGCGGGTTACGACTCGTCGTTTTTTGATCGATTGAAATGGCAGGAGATAAACCTTCAATTGTATCCACATCCGGTTTATCCATTTGCCCTAAGAACTGGCGCGCATACGCGGATAAAGACTCCACGTACCTGCGCTGCCCTTCTGCATAAATCGTATCAAATGCTAATGATGATTTCCCTGAACCAGACAAACCTGTCACAACAACGAGCTGATTTCTCGGAATGGTTACATCAATATTTTTTAAGTTATGCGCTCTCGCACCTTTTACAACGATAAAATCTTTGCTCACTCTTTTCACCCTTCCGCTTTTAATTCTAGCAGTAAATCTCTCAGCTCAGCTGCACGCTCGAAATCTAGTGCTTTTGCCGCTTCCTTCATTTCTGCTTCCATCTTCGCGATTGTTTTTTCCCGTTCTTTCTTCGTCATTTTCTTAGCCGGCGTTGTTTCATATACTTCTGTTTCTTCTGCGGCTGTTGTTGCACGAATTACGTCACGCACTTCTTTTTGAATTGTTTTCGGCGTAATACCATGTTCCTCATTGTAAGCTTCTTGCTTTTGACGACGGCGTTTCGTCTCTTCCATTGCAATATTCATCGATTTCGTGATCCGATCTGCGTACATGATTACATGACCGTTTTCATTACGCGCTGCACGACCAATTGTTTGAATCAAAGATCGCTCTGAACGTAAGAAACCTTCTTTATCCGCATCTAAAATCGCTACGAGTGACACTTCCGGAATATCGAGTCCTTCTCGTAATAAGTTAATACCGACAAGCACATCAAACTTACCAAGACGAAGATCACGAATAATTTCAATCCGCTCTAGCGTTTTAATTTCAGAATGCAGATAGTTTACTTTAATCCCCACATCTTTTAAGTAATCTGTTAAATCCTCTGACATTTTCTTTGTTAATGTCGTAATTAATACGCGCTCATTTTTCGCAATTCGGTCTTGTATTTCTCCTAATAAATCATCAATTTGTCCTTCAATTGGCCTTACATCAATTTGCGGATCTAAAAGCCCCGTTGGACGGATAATTTGCTCCACAACTTCCGGTACATGCTCTAGTTCGTATGGACCCGGCGTTGCTGATACATACACAACTTGATTCGTTTTCTCTTCAAACTCTTCAAACATAAGCGGTCTGTTATCCATCGCTGATGGCAGACGGAACCCATGGTCAACAAGCACTTGTTTACGTGCCTGATCCCCGTTATACATAGCTCTTACTTGGGGCACTGTTACATGTGACTCATCCATAACAATTAAGAAATCATCAGGGAAGTAATCTATTAATGTATAAGGCGTTGAACCCGCTGGACGAAGCGTCAAATGACGGGAGTAGTTCTCAATCCCTGAACAAAAGCCCATCTCACGCATCATTTCTAAATCGTAACGAGTTCGCTGTTCGATCCGCTGTGCTTCTAACAACTTACCGTTATCATTTAATTCTTTTAAACGTTCTTCTAATTCTTTTTCGATATTTTCAATGGCAACTTTCATTTTTTCTTCACGTGTAACGAAGTGAGATGCCGGGAAGATTGCTACATGTTCACGTTCTGCTAATACTTCACCTGTTAAGGCATTCACTTCACGGATTCGATCAATCTCATCTCCAAAAAACTCAATCCGAATGCAATGTTCATCAAGTGATGCTGGGAAAATCTCAACTACATCCCCGCGTACACGAAATGTCCCACGCTGGAAATCAATGTCATTACGGCCATACTGCACATCAACAAGTTCACGAAGCAACTGATTACGGTCCTTCTCCATACCAACGCGCAAAGAAACGACAAGTTCACGATATTCTTCTGGTGAACCTAAACCATAAATACAAGAAACACTTGCCACAATAATGACATCATCACGTTCAAATAAAGCTGATGTTGCGGAGTGGCGCAATTTATCAATCTCATCATTAATTTGTGCATCTTTCTCAATAAACGTATCGGTTTGTGGTACATACGCTTCCGGTTGATAATAATCGTAGTAACTCACAAAATACTCAACCGCATTGTTCGGAAAGAAATCCTTGAGCTCACTATATAACTGTCCCGCTAACGTTTTATTATGAGCCATTACAAGTGTTGGCTTCTTCACTTCTTTAATCACATTCGAAATCGTAAATGTCTTACCCGTTCCTGTCGCTCCAAGCAATACTTGATGTTTCTTACCATTATTAATCCCCGCGACCAGCTGCTTTATCGCCCTCGGCTGATCACCTTGCGGGGAATATTCTGAGACAATCTCAAATTGATGTTCCAAACAAAACCGACCTCCTCGTAAAAAATCTGTATTCCCATTTTACCACGAATGCCCATAAAAAAACCAAGAAAACGAACAGATATTCGGTAAAGTTTTCGACAATATAAATAGAAAAAGGAAGGATCCTTCTATAAGCCCCTTCCTTCTTCCATCCAAATTTATTTTACGGGAACTGGTAACAAATCGTACCCATTACGCCCAGCCTTATTAGTGCACTCTATTAACCTATACCTTATGTCTTCTTCAAAAACATCTTTTGTTATCTTTTTACAAGTATCAGAGTAAACACCTTTATCTTTACCAGCAAATTTATCCTGAGAACTATCTGACGTATAGATAATTTCTTCCCCATCGTATTCTAGTGTTTGAAAGATTGGATCTCCCTCATCTGTATAATTCACAATCCTTATTTTATCTGTTACATCTTTTTCAACATTGACGACGAACTTCTCGAATTTATGTAAATTAGAAACTTTATGCCCTTTTGCAATCACATCATGATTCTCATCGATTTTACTGTCAGGGTGTGAACATGCTACCAAACTGCTAATACAAAATAGAAAACACAATGAAGTAATTCCTTTTCTCATATTCAATCCTCTCCAGCTCGTTTTGGCTTTATACTATTATTCAACACGAAATCAGTTGGAAGAAAAATGCATATATACTCATAAATAAGAAAAGGTAGAATTTTCTAAAAAATAATTATTTACAAAGTTGTTTTTTCACATTAGAATACAAACTACAAGGATTCGACATTATACGACAAAATGAAGTTATTTTTCAGAATTTTTAAACAAAAAGGAGATGAGGAAACTATATGAATCTATTTCGAAAAAAATCCATTTCAGCATTACTAGCACAGTCCGAACAAAAAGGGGCGTCTTTAAAGAAAGAACTCGGCGCATTTGACCTTACTATGTTAGGGGTCGGCGCTATTGTCGGAACCGGCATTTTCGTTCTTACCGGCGTTGTCGCGGCAGAGCATGCAGGACCAGCACTTATTATATCATTTATTTTATCCGGTTTAGCCTGTATATTTGCGGCACTATGCTATTCTGAATTCGCTTCAACTGTACCGGTTTCAGGTAGTGCGTACACTTATAGCTACGCAACATTTGGAGAATTAATCGCTTGGATTTTAGGTTGGGATTTAATCCTGGAATACGGGTTAGCTTCCTCAGCTGTTGCGTCGGGTTGGTCAGGATATTTCCAAGGATTATTAAGTGGTTTCGGTATTACATTACCTACCGCTCTAACAAGCGCTTATAATCCCGAGGCTGGAACATACGTAGACTTACCGGCAATCTGTATCATTTTTCTAATGACATTATTATTAACAAAAGGTGCGAAAAAATCAGCTCGTTTCAATGCCATTATGGTAGCTATAAAACTCTTTGTCATCCTTCTATTTATCGGCGTTGGTGCTTTCTATGTAAAGCCTGAAAACTGGACACCATTTATGCCATTTGGCTTCTCTGGCGTAACAGCTGGAGCAGCAACTGTATTCTTTGCTTATATTGGATTTGATGCTGTATCAACAGCCGCTGAGGAAGTAAAGAATCCACAGCGTAACATGCCAATCGGCATTATTGCTTCTTTAACAATCTGTACTATTTTATATATTGTCGTTTCATTAATATTAACTGGAATCGTTCCATACGACCAGTTAGGTGTAAAAAACCCTGTTGCCTTTGCACTACAATACATTCAACAAGATTGGGTTGCTGGTTTCATTTCTTTAGGAGCAATTACTGGAATTACAACTGTATTACTCGTTATGCTCTATGGACAAACACGTTTATTTTACGCAATCAGCCGCGATGGTTTACTACCAAAAGCACTCTCTCGCGTAAATAAAAAAACAAAAACACCTGTTATCAATAGTTGGGTCACTGCAACTATGGTTGCTTTCTTTGCTGGTTTTGTTCCTTTAAATAAACTAGCAGAATTAACAAATATCGGTACATTATTCGCATTCATAGTTGTATCAATTGGGGTAATCATCTTACGCAAAAAACAACCAGAACTACCGCGTGCTTTTAAAGTGCCATTGGTACCATGGATTCCCGCTTTAGCTGTTCTATTCTGTGGATACCTTGCATTGCAACTACCAGCAACAACATGGATTGGCTTTGCCGTATGGCTTGTAATTGGACTTGTTGTCTATTTCAGCTATGGTTACAAAAATAGTACTCTTCGAAAAGAAAAAACAGAAGACGTTGCATAGAAAAAAGCTGTTGTCCAATTAGGACGACAGCTTTTTTTCTTTTTTAGGAAAAATGAGATATGAAAATGTAATTACTGTATCAACTAAAAACACAATGCCCCACACTTGGCTCACACGACCTGCTGCCTCATTTAAAACAATGCCCTTTTCAAGCCAATCTCCCCACTGTTCAATCGGCACGAGCCCATACATGAAGAAAAATACAATATGAACAACAGTAAATAAAATGAGATGTAGGCTCCATTGTCCGATTTCTTGCTTCGTATAAGCCCAGCCCGTTAATTCTAATGGAGCTTCTATATTAGGAATGGGCTCATTCCGCCATTTCGCAACAAGTTTTTGCACACGTATATCCAATTTCTTTAAATCTTTTTTTCCATAAAAGAGCGCATATAATAATATTACTAAAGTAATAATTTGAAAGTTAGAAAACTTACCCGTTTCATAATAATCAATAGCGCCTAAAGCTAAAATAAAGACTTCATTGAAGAGTAATACAATTCCAGCAACGAAACTCGCTTTCTGTAATCTAAACCCGTAACGTAGTAAAAAGAACCCGATAACTGATACCCAAAATACAATTTCTGCACCGATTAAAAAATACCAACGATATTCTGCAAGTATGCTCATTTCCCACGCTCCCTCTCATCATATATGCGAAAAGCCTCATCCATATACGCTAAAAGCTCTTCTTCAATTGGATACATATTCATCTTCTGTGAATCTTCTTTTGATTTTCTTACTTCCCACAATTTATCTAGAAATGCTTCATCGCCATTTGCCATCTCCATACATTTCTCTATTAGCCTTTTTGTAGCCTCTTGTACTTCATCATGAGATGCAGCTTTTCCTTCTTTCATAAAGCTACGTAATTGCTAAAATACATCCACCCATTCTCGAACATTTTCATCTTCCTCACTCATATTCGGCAAATTGCCAAGCAATTTTTGTTCTCCCTCTGAAAATATCTTTTTTTGAAACATTTCGCGTATACGCGGAGACTGCTTTGAAAGTTGAATCAACTCAAACATGATTTTCCAATCCAGTTCTCCTTCAAGTTCTGCCGAATAAACGACCGCCTGCAAAATCTTTTCCATTCGGTTAAATTTTTTCTGCTCTTCTTGCACAAATGTAAGCTGTTTTTCCAACGATTCTTTCAAACTTAATTCATCTGTCATTAGCATATTCATAATCTCTTTTAACGAGAAACCCATTTCTTTTAGAAACAAAATTTGCTGCAACCGAATGACATCAGTTTCACTATATAAACGGTGCCCACCCTCAGTTTTTCCGCTCGGTTTCAATAAATCAATTTGATCATAATAACGGAGCGTTCTTACTGTAACTCCTGTTTCCTTTGTAAGTTCTTGAATCGAAATCATCCCCATCACCCTTTCCTCTTTCATTGTAAAAGATGACGTAACGTAACTTTCAAGTGTTTTTGTAAAAAAATACAAAAAAGCTGATTACATGAATGAACCAGCTTTTACGGGAATAATATTTTTTGAATTGTACGTCCACATGTCAAAACAATCTCACCAACTAAAACACTTGTTGCTGTTTTGTGATAGTGCGCTGATACTAGTAAATAATACGATAATCCAACAACCCCAATCACAACAAGCGTACTCGGCACTGGATTGTGAACAAAATTTTGCATACCCCATATAAATGCAAATAACGCCGCTACCACACATAAAAACGCTAATCCCATTCTGTTTTCCTTTATTTATCTATTTGCAGAGCTTACCTCGCTACTCACTCTCTTCTACTTTTCTAAACTGCCACTTCGGCCAATAGTTCACAAAAAAGTATATAAACTGTCCAATCACGAAAAGAATAAATGGCGTTCCCGCACTCCCGTAAACAATCAAATTATACATACCCCATACCGCTAAACTGATTGCATAAAACAATCCTAAATATTTAAAAGCTTTATCCGATTGATTTCTTTCATATTCATCTTGCATTCTCATTCCTCTTCACTCCTTATTCTAAAATAAATATATCCTCCACCTTCATCCCAAAATACTGCGCAATCTTCAGCGACAATTCCAAACTCGGGTTATAACGATGATTTTCAATCGCCACAATCGTCTGCCTCGTTACTTGCATCGCTTTCGCCATTTCAATTTGCGTAATATGATTTTCTTTTCTTAATTCTTTAATTCTATTTTTTACACCCATAGGCTCCACCTTCAAAAGTAAAGATATCTTTACTTTAATTATAAAAATTTTCCAATTTAAAATAAAGATATCTTTACAAAAAAAGGAGACATATTGACTATGTCTCCTTTTTCACCTTACATAAAGCCTAATACATACACAAGAATATAGCCAAGAACGGAAAGACAAACAGATCCTACTAATCCCGCAACAAACGCTTTACTTCCTAATTTACGGAACGTTGTAAACTCTACATTTAAGCCAAGCCCCGCCATTGCCATCGCGATAAGCATGTAAGCAACGGTTACAATGGACTCTGCTATATTCTCCGGTACGATACCTAACGAATGCACCGCACTCATTGCCAAGAATCCTAAAATAAACCATGGAATCGGAATATCACGCCAAGAACTTTTTTGTCCATTCCCTTCACTACGCTTAAACCATAAACCAATTAAAATCGCTACTGGTACAAGCATCGCAACGCGTGTTAATTTCACAATAACCGCAATATCAACAGATGAGCTTCCGCCTGGTGCAGCCGCAGCGATGACATGGGCAATTTCATGAAGTGTTGCTCCAGAAAATACACCGTAACCGTAAGGAGATAAACCGAGAACCGGATATAATAACGTATAAATGAGCGTGAAAATCGTACCTAAAATAGCAATAATCGCCGCTCCAACTGCCGTTTCATCATCCTTCGCTTTCACTTGTGGCGCAATTGCTACGACTGCAGCCGCGCCGCAAATCGCTGTCCCGCACGCCGTTAAAATACCAAGCTTTTTATCTACTTTAAAAAAGCGTGTTAATGCGTATACAACAACAAGTGTAAATGCAATAACAACAGCTGCAATCACTAACACCTTGGGCCCAGCCTTTGCAATATCAACTAGATTCAAACGCATTCCAAGTAAAATAATCCCGAAGCGAAGTAACTTCTTACTGGCGAAATTTGTTCCTGCGATTGCTTCATAAGGTACACTAATTGTCGCTCTCCAAATCATCCCAATTAGAATAGCGATCACTAATTGCCCCATAATATTTAAAAACGGAAGCGTTGCTAAATATTTCGCAGCAATGGCAATTAATAACGTAATTCCAATCCCTTGCGAAAAACCGAGACGCTTCTTCTTTTGTATAACAAGTGTTTGTTCCACCTCGTACCACTCCAATAATCATATTGGAACATGCATGTTCTTTATATTTACATTATAGAAGAGTTTCAATGATAAGTTTAATACCAATATTAAATCTCAATCATCAAAAAAACTTATGGTAAACTAGAAAAGCGTAAGCGGCTCGTTCAGAATGGGAGGAGGATGGAGCTTCTGACGTAGAGGCGTCCTTTGCCTCGCAGGAAGACGCGAAGAAACCGACCATTCACCACTGAAGCTAGACCGAGCACAGCCAAATCTAAAGTAAGGGAGTATATACAATGAACGTTGATATCTTAAAAATATTTGTGACTGTCGTAGAACAAAAGCATTTCTCGCGCGCGGCAGAACTACTCAATCTTTCACAGCCCGGCGTCAGCATGCATATCCGTAACTTGGAAAACGAATTTGGTACTACTCTTATTCAGCGCTCCCCAAAGCATGTCCAAGTGACAGAGGCCGGTAACATTTTATATATCCATGCAAAGCAAATGCTATCTCTTTATGAAGAAGCAAAACAAGAAATTAACGAACTACATAACGTTGTCACGGGAACGCTGCGCATCGGAGCGAGCTTTACGATTGGTGAGTACTTACTTCCGAAAATATTGGCGCGGTATGCCAATGAAAATCCGCATGTAGAGGTACATACGTTCATCTCCAATACAGAAGAAGTTCTCCAAAGCCTTCGTTCCAACCAAATCGATATCGGCTTAGTAGAAGGTCAGGTCGTATACACCGACATAGATGTAGAGACTTTTATGGAAGATGAAATGAAACTTGTTGTTCCACCAAATCACCCTCTTCTGAGCATGCATACAATCGATGAAGCTTCCCTCCAAGATCAAGTATGGGTTCTGAGAGAAACTGGCTCTGGCACACGTGCCTATAGCGATCGCTTTATCCATCATCACCATTTAAAAATGAAGCGCTTCTTTACCTTTAGCAGCATTCAAAGTGTAAAGGAAGCCGTTGCCGCGGGGCTTGGCATTGCAATCCTTTCCGACTGGACTGTAAGGAAAGAATTGCAAGCAAAGGAGATTTTTCATATCGAAGTTCCAAATGAAAAACTCATCCGTCCTTTCTCTATCGTTCGCGGTAAATACTTTATCCACTCTAAAGCGATTCAAGTCTTTTTAGATCACGTTCAATCATTTGCACAAAAACAGAGTTGACCTTCACATTAATGTGAAGGTTTACAATATATAGAAAGAGAGTGAAGCACAATGCGAACTGGGGTCAGTGAGCGCTCGCTTAGACATTATGAAGAAAATTCGCAGTTACAAGGAAGTGCTATAATGTCTTCCCTATCTATCGACGAGGCTCGCTCCATTTCCCAAGAAATATCGGCGGGTCTACAACTTTCGACACATAACCATACAAAAAAAGCCGTGCACCCAGCACGGCTTTACATTATATACGGACAGCAGTTCCACTAACCGCAACCATGAGCATTCCTTCGCGAACTACTTCATAGTCCACATCAATGCCAACAATCGCATTCGCACCTTTTTGCTTCGCAAGAGATTTCATCTCTTCCATCGCAATATCACGTGCTTCTTTTAATTTACTTTCATATGCACCAGAACGGCCACCGACAACGTCACGAACAGAAGCGAATAAATCGCGAACGATATTTGCCCCCATAATTGCCTCGCCGTTTACAATATCAATATACTCAATAATTTCTTTCCCTTGGATATTAGAAGTTGTTGTTACAATCATTTTTTACATCCTCCTATATATGTATCTTTTTGTTACCTACCTATATGATACTCCACTTCCGTTTAAATTACATATATCAAATTCTCTTATATCTTAAGAACTAAACTGCGCTTCGTATAATCTGCTATATCCACCGCCTTGCTCGATTAATTCTTCATGGGATCCTTGCTCAGCGATACCATCTTTATTTACAACAACGATGCGATCTGCATTTTTAATTGTTGCAAGCCTATGAGCGATTACTAATGTCGTACGGCCAACTGATAATTCAGCAAGTGATTTTTGGATTGCAAGTTCCGTCTCTGTATCAAGTGCAGACGTTGCTTCATCTAGAATTAAAATTGGAGGGTTTTTCAGGAACATACGTGCAATAGCCAAACGTTGCTTTTGACCACCTGAAAGTTTCACACCCCGCTCACCAATGACAGTATCTAATCCGTCTGGCTGCGAGTAAATTAAATCCTCTAATTGTGCACGCTTGACCGCTTTCCAAATCTCAGCTTCTGATGTCTGTAAGTTTCCATAAGCAATGTTCTCTCGAATCGTTCCAGAGAATAAGAACACGTCCTGCTGCACAATTCCAATTTGCTTACGGAGTGACGATAACGTCATGTCTTTTGTATCAATACCGTCAATTGTGATAGAACCATCTGCAAGCTCATAGAAACGTGGCAATAAACTACATAGCGTTGTCTTTCCTGCACCGGATGGACCAACAAAAGCAACTGTTTCCCCTGCATGAATTTTTAAATCAATATTCTTTAAGATCGGCCCCTGTTTGTCATATCCGAAAGTGATGTTCCTATATTCAATATCACCATGTACTTGTTTTACTTCTATCGCATCCTTAGAATCCACAATGTCAGGTTCTGTTTCAAGAAGTTCGACATATCTTTTAAATCCTGCAATTCCTTTTGGATAGCTTTCGATCACCGCATTAATCTTTTCAATTGGACGGAAGAAAATATTCGTTAATAATACAAACCCAATAAATCCACCATATGTTAATTCTCCTTGCAAAACAAACCAAGTCCCGCAAATTAAAACAAACAATGTTACAAGACGCATCAACATATAACTAATCGATGAATTTAAAGCCATGATTTTATACGCCATCAGCTTTGTTGTACGAAAACGAGCGTTATTCACTGCGAATTGTTCTTTCTCAAACTTTTCGTTTCCGAATGCTTGGACAACACGAATTCCACCAACGTTATTTTCGATACACGCATTAAAGTCAGCAACGTCTGAAAATAAACGTCTAAACGTTCCTGTCATCTTACGATTGAAATAAAGTGCTAACCATAGTAAGAATGGAATTACCAAGAAAGTAAGTATGGCTAACTTCCAGTTAATGATCATCATAAATGAAAAGGCCCCAATTAAAGTCATAATCGCAATAAATAAGTCCTCGGGTCCATGGTGAGCAATTTCACCAATTTCCATTGAATCATTTGTAAGGCGTGAAATTAAATGACCTGTTTTGTTATTATCAAAAAATCGGAATGATAGCTTTTGAATATGATCAAATAATTTTTGGCGCATATCTGTTTCAATATTAACACCAAGCATATGTCCCCAATATGTAACAACATATTGTAATCCTGCATTTAACACATAGATTGCGAATAGCCCGATGCAAGCCCATAAAATAAGTGTCCAATCTTGTCCTGGCAACAATTTATCAATAAACTGATTTACAATAAGCGGAAACCCAAGTTCCAGCAGGCCCGCAATAACCGCACAGGAAAAATCGAGTACGAATAAACCTTTGTATGGCTTATAGTAAGAAAAAAATCGACGTAGCATAAAGTTCCTCCCTCATTCAAAATAAAAAAGACTTTGCATCATAACAAAGCCCCTACTAAATGATAACCATTATCAAGTGTTTATTCAAGCTATCTGTCTACAAATCTCTTATTCTAAATGAAAAAAAAGACCTTCATGGATGAGAGGCCACTGAAAAAGTCCCTATAATTGAAATGAACGAAGGCTTCGTCATTTTCATGTAC
>NZ_JAJJBY010000024.1:0-69177 GCF_022625245.1 Bacillus sp. TL12
CCTCCCATTTTAAATCGGAAATGTTGTATTTGAATCATTTTAAAACAGAAGCTGCTTTAATACAAGCAATTGAAGAGTATATCTATTTTTATAACTATAAACGGTTCCAAAAACGACTCAACCATCGAGCTCCGATAGAATATCGAATCTCGATGGCTGCTTAGTCTTTTTAACATTGTCTACTTGACAAGGGTAAGACCATCCTAAGTCTCTTTTTAATATGATAAGAAAACATCCGTAACGCTTCCTAATTATTTACTTGATTCGTTTGAGAATAGTATCTTTTGAAACATAATTTACTAACAGATATAAGCATATTCTACTCTCTTACAAACAGAATATATCCGCCATACAATTTTTTGCTTATGAAAAAGTTTATACGCTTTAGAATTTGTTATTAGAACCTTTACATATAATAGATTTAATTATGAATTACGTTTCGTTTTCAACGCATAACTTCCTTGCTTAATAGCTTATAATGTAGCGGAAATTCTCTATTGTTGAATCTTTATGCTCAGAACTCCTTTGTAAATGATTAAAATAGCTATATGAAAATTTAAATTGATGCCCGAAATCCCAATCTGAGCAGCTATGATCTTTAAGCCAAAATAATTCTTCCGTCGGTAACACCTTCGCTTGTTTTTTCCTAACTAAAGGTAAGCAATCGACAGGAGAATTTAATTGAATAGGCTCATCTATTTTAAGATTTTGAGTTCCTCTTAGAACCTCAACTAGTTTTAAAAGCGGTATTAAACCTCTCTTAAAAAATGAAGTATGCCCCAAATCATATAAAATATTTAAGGCGTGCGAGAAAGTAAGCATATGTCCAATCAAATCATGATGCGCCTCCGCCCTATAAATAACTTTAAATTTTGAGAGCTCCTTTAAAATGAATTCTGATAGTTTCTTAGGATTATTAATAGAAGAAATTGTATCATGATTATTTATTTTGAGTCGCTTCACTTCCGAAGTTGTATAATTAATCCAGGATCTCCCCGGAATTGTTTTGTCAAAAGAACAAATGAGATTTGCTATACCTTCAATATCTTCCTGTGTTCCCCAATTACCAAGTTCATAAATCGCTAATAAGCTTAAAGAAGCATAAATAACATTATGCCCCACCCAATGAAGCTCATTAATATTTTTTTCTAAAGCTATTAGAATCATATTTTCAGCTTCTCGAATATTAATTCCAGGTAGAACACCAATTGTCTGTCCTAGAGCATGTTTATTGAGCATCATAGTAGTTTGAGCGCTAATATTATTCACTATATCTAACGATAAATTGTTCTCTTTACTAAAAAAGTAGCTAGCAATAGCTGCAACTCCAAAATGCGCATGCCAAATATCATTTGTTTCTTTTTTACATCGAGATATTATTGAAAGTCCACTTTTCAAAGTATTTATATTTTGCATATAGGTCCCGCCTTTTAAAACATACGTTTCAATTTTCTATTACTACTAAGGCTCTTAATTCCTTAGAATACATCGCTCAATATATTTTATATTAAACCATGTATCCCTACTCTTTTTACAATTGTTATTAATCTACATCAATCGTTTTTACTTAACAATCTTACCACAGCAAAAAAGCATGACAATTTTATATCATACTTTTTGTTCTTTATTATACAACTTCTTTATAGATTCCATATCTACACCTTTCTTAAAACCATCTAACTGTTAATTATGTACAATTAAACCATTGGGCCGAAAGCGACTCATCATAATTTCATCAATAAACTTACCACGAGCTTTTAAACTCCCCTTTTTTATACCTTCTTCTCTAAATCCAACTTTTTCATATAATACTTTTGCCCCAGGATTTATTTCCAAAACACCAAGTTCTATCCTCTCTAACATTAACCAGTTGTCTGCAAGGTCAAGCATTTTCGTTAGCAAAGCTTTCCCAATGCCCTTATTATGATATTAACTATCTACACCAATGAATAAATCTCCCGAATGTGATCTTCGTCCTTGTCCTTGCGTTAAACCGACAAACCCAACGACTTTTCCATCAAACTCCGCAACAAATTCAAATTGATTGGATGCTAAATTTCGAATTCTATTTTCCATTGCATCCACCCGCATACTAGGTAAGAAAACCATATAAGGTAACACTTCATTTTGTACGCATATACGATGAATTGTTTTAGCATCTTGTACCTCTACTGCTCGAATGATAACTTCCATCATATTCTCTCCTCCCACTTCATACAATAAAGATTCTTTATCATACAAAAAAATCCTACTTGAACATAGTTAATTTGATAAAATGACAACATTTCTGGCAGTTTTTGATTGTTCACTTAATCCTGATGTTTCAATTGAATCAAATGAGAGCCTTTTCCCTTTTGATAAATATCTAAAATTATCTGGAAACCTACTCAAATCCGGTGCAATTGAGCTAAAATGCACAAACACAAGCTCTCCCTCAGTTCTATCTATTGAACTACCCCCACCTACCTCTACAAGAAAGAGCTTGAGGTGGGGGATTCTCCTGTCTCTATCCTCACAAAAACAGTTCCTCTCGTTCAACAAAGAGGATACAACGATATAGAGTTCGGTAGTGTCTGTATAGAATGTAAGACGACCTATTCTATCTTCCGACGAAAGGCAAACAAAATAGGTACCGCTACTTTTTCTTATATCGAGGCTAGAACACTTTGTCATGCATCCAGTTCCTAGACTTATTATCTGCTCTGGTAATAAGCGTAAAAATCTGGGACAAAGTGTTCTGTTTTATCCTGCAAATCGTTTTGCTAGTTTTTTCTTTTCATTTTCAAATAAGTGTAACCGTTCGATTTGTAAGACTTCTTTCGGTTGATCTACATCGTATAGCTGATAGAAATAATGCGTGCGAATATCCAATTGATTGTTTAATTGATGCCAATGACTCCAGTGATGTGCGTCTTTCTTTGGAATATAAGGTTGAAGCACCCGGGGTACTTTTTCTTTATACCCTAATCCACGACGCCCAATTGTAAAGGCCGCGGATTGATGAATAGAGATGCCGAATTTCCGCATATATTTCATCTTTCCGGAGATTGAAGTGTACGCGGGATTCACTTGAAAGACAGCCACGCCCTTTTTATTTGCACGATTCAGAATTGCACTGGTCATCTTCTCATACGCGAACATACTCTTCATTCGATTGGTTCGCTTATTCCCATATCGATTTTCTGTTTTCGATTGGGTCGTATCTAGTTTCTCTAGTACAATTGGTTTGTTATACCGCTCCGCTAAGTCCACTAAGCGAATCGCTTCCACTTCGATGATTTTTGTGATTTGTCCGGTGGATTTACCCATGATAGAAAAACGAAGAGAACCACTTCCTTTGTAATTTCCATCCTTCGTTACATTTGCCCAAGCAAAATGTTCAAGATTACAATCTACACCGATCACACCACCTGATGTACTGTAATTCGTGTGTGGATTTTCCGGTACATCGACTAAACATTTCACAATATAATAGGAACCATAGTCTTCAACAGACCATGCAATCGGTTTGCCATGCTTTTTCTTATTCTTACACTGTAATTGGGTTGTGATTACTTCTTCAATTATTTCTTGCCCATACGGGAACGTAACAGCTGGAAACATAAGTGTTTTCCCGGAACTTGTCGTCATCCATAATTCTTTTGTCTCGGGCACATACTGAAATACAAAATTGCCATGTTTGGCATCTTTCCGTCCAGATAGGATCAGTTGTTTATTTCGAGCACGGGAAAATAATATTTTCCATTTGTCATGGTTACGTACAAACTCGCGGATGGTAAATTGCGAGCGAAACAGTTTTTTGCTTCCAAATACTGCGCTTGGAATATACGTTTGATCGGATAAAAGTTTTTGCGTTAAACGGGATTGTCTGTGAGTGAGATGACCGATTTTCGCCTGAATTCTTTTAATTTGAACATCTAAGTATTGGTGTTCAAACAGATATTCACTCAGCCAAATTAAGGTGTCTTTTTTACGAGATAAGGAGATGAGGTTGTTGTGCTTCGCGAAGCGGGTGTTTTTCGGAAACGTCAGCGTTCCTTTCACACAACTTTGTTTGATTTTGCGAAGGTTTGTTAGTTTTGTCCGTTCTTGTTTCAACTTTTTCTTGAGCTTCTTAAGCTTCTCTTGCGTTTGCTTCTCATATCGTTTTTGTAACGCCATTAAACCTGTAAACAATGCCTTTGCTTCTTGCGCCGCACTGTTTGCATAATAATCATTCAATTGATAGTTCCACTTGAGAACGAGATGAAGACTGTCTGGATACAACTTACGGTTCCAACGTTTTTCACGAACAATCGTTTGAAATGCAAAACGTTTCGCCTGATTAAATGTTTCGATTGTCTCTTCCAATGTATCTACCATTTCATGCGGTACATCTATCTTGTAGATCCGTTTCGAAAAATACGCTTTCTTCACCTGTTCTCACTTCCTTTTATTTGATAAGATCATTATACACCGATTCAAACGTATGTTCTGCAAAAAAAGAGACGTTTTCTTTAAAAAGAAAAAACCGAGAAGACCCCCACCTTCACTTCGTTTAGAGGAGGGGGTCTTCTCGGTTAAAATGATAAAATTCTCCCATATCCTTCTTCTTTTTTAAACCATTCCACAATACCTTCACATTTTTCTTTCATCTGCATCTCCCTTCATTTTCTAAAATCTAACCTCAAAAATACATCCTTTTTTTGATTCATATTATATTCATAATAATGGATTATTTTCCCTTAATTAGTATATAATACTTAAGTTCATAGTTTGTTTTAAGGGGGAGTATAAAATGACAACACTAGGAATCATTCGCCATGGCAGCACACATTGGAATAAGGAAGGTAGAGCACAAGGAAATTCGAATATCCCACTTGATCAAGACGGATTCAATGATGCTTTTAAACTAGCAGAACGTTTAGCCACAGAAAATTGGGATTTCATTTATTCTAGTGATTCACTAAGGGCAAAACAAACCGCCGAAACAATAGGAAAAAACATTGAAAATATAGAAATCCATTTTGACCCTAGACTTCGTGAAGTAGGTGGTGGCCAAATTGAAGGAACAACTGAAGAAGAACGAATTTCAAAATGGGGAAAGGATTGGAGAGAACTCGATTTAGGAATAGAAAGTACCGACAGTGTCATAGCCAGAGCTATACCTTTTATTGAAGAAATTACATATAAATACCCTAACAAAAATATCTTAATCGTTAGCCATGGCGCATTTATTAAGCATCTTCTTAAAGAATTAGTACCGCATTTGAGCATGAATGATTCTCCAAAAAATACATCCATTACTAAAATTAGAAAGCTAGAGAACGGATGGGATTCAGAATTATATAATTGCACGGTGCATTTAGACTAAAATTCTAACAAAAAAGAAGACCTATTTTATAGGTCTTCTTTTTTGTTTTTTAGTTATTTACAAATACGAGATACCAACTATTTATATAGTGCTTAAATCTTTTCCAATTATCCCATAAGAAACCCCATCTTTACTTGACTGAAATAGCTCAAGTATATTAATCTAATTTAGTTTTTCATATAGAAAACGAGCTGTTTAATTACTTACTTGTCTTGCTGTTTTAGTCTAATGCTTTTCTCATATGATAATTGGTCAGAGTAACACCTTTACGCTCTACATCTTGTACACAAACTATACTGTAACCACGTCGTTGAAAAAAAGATTTAGCAGTAATACTTGCATTCGTAATGATTTCTCGTAACTTTAACTTTCTAGCTTCAGCTTCAATTTTATCAATTAAAGCCGAAGCTATTCCTTTTCCTTGATAATTTTTATGAACATAAAGTCGATCGAGATAACCTTTATGTGTCATATCACTAAAGCCCACAATCGTATCATTTATTTTGGCCACATACGTGATATTTTGAATAAAAGACTCTCGCCAAATTTCAATTTTATTACATTTCTCTTCTTGAGGTGCCCACACATCTAATTGGATTTTCGAATAATCTTTTGCATTCACTGAATGGACTGTCTCATAGAACAAATTAATAATCTCTTTGGTATCTTGTTTATTAAATTTTATAATTTTCACACATACTAGCCCCTCTTACAAACTAACTTTTCTGTAAACACTCTCATTCATAAAGCCAATCATCACAATTATTAACTAATTCTTGCAGCTCTTCTATAAACATACTAGCATGATATCCATCACAAACAGCATGATGAACTTGTAACGAGATAGGTAAGAATATTTTATTTTCTTGATTAAAATATTTTCCACCTGTAATGATAGGTAATAAGAAATTATTATCATTATTTATATTTAAATTAAAGCTCGTGAAACTAACCCAAGGGATACTAGATATGGGAAAAGAATTTGGTGGGATATTTTCTTTTGTGAAAAACCCTTTAACATCACCATATTGCTTTCTATCATCTTGATAATTTTGATAAAAAATACTGAATTCGTTAGAGAACTCGATCCATATACTCGAAAAAGATTTCGTATCATTATGAAATATTGTATAACTAGGTATCATTTTATCCCAGTATCCTAAAACCCCTTCATCGTTAAAGCAAGTCCGAAATTCTTTATGAGCATTGACTGTCCTACTGACCATATAAATTAAAACAGGATATAGTTTTATTTCTTTTTTGCGAAGTTGTTTCAATAACTTCGTAATGTCTATATTAGCCGTCATGCTAAATGTACATTTTAACTTTAAGTAATGTTCAAAATATAGCTTTCTGTCCCAATTTTCTCTGTCAATTATATGAAATTTCATCTCATTAGCCTCCTAAAATTATACTTTTTATTTTAGAAGGCTAATTATCTTGTTTTCACCAAATTATTCACCTCTTCATGAAGCTTTGTAAAACATAAAGTCTAGTATCTATTACCTACTATACAGTATACTTAAATTTATATACCTTATATTCTCCATTATTGGATGAAAACTTTAAAATATTTCTGTCTTCTGGAATCCCCTCAAAATAAGCACCGATACAGCCAGTTGTACACCTGTGTCCAGATAACAAAATATTTAACTCTCTTTTTCTATATTTCACTTCAAGATCACGCATAAAGCTAAAAATTCTTTGCACATAACTGTTACTATCTTCAACTCCATTATAAATACTAGAATCAGGGGCGCCTCCAGCCATTCTCACTTCGTCTTTTCTTAATCCGTCTGCCTCCCCTAAATCAAAAACATCAAGTCTTATATCTGTTATTGCTTCTATCCTTGTTATGATCTCTGCTGTTTGAATCGCTCTTTCTTGCGGAGAAGAAAATACATAATCAAATTTTATATGTTGAAGCTTATCCCTTAAATGTTCTGCTTGCTCTATGCCATGTGTATTTAATGGTAACCCTAATCTCCCCTGCAGTTTTCCTTCTTTGTTCAAGTTTGTTTCCACGTGTCTAATCACATAAATCATCGCTACCCCCTCCCAGTTATTTTTATCCCCCTTGATTAAAAAATTACTTTTGATTACTGTTTTAACTTCCTATAATACAGAATCAAATATATCTACTATTTATTGATTTCCTATTTATAATTTTAACATTATTATCCAATTACTAATAACCACAATCAATTAAAATCCTATAATTCGTTATTTCTTTGGTTGTAGCAGAAATAACGCTAGACCAATTAAAATGAGTACAATACCTATACCTTGTTGTAAAGAAATGACTTCATCCAAAATGTAATATGCGAGGATACAAGTTCCAATTGTCTCTCCTAATATACTCATTGAAATAACTGAAGTACTTAACCATTTCAACAACCAATTGAAAATGGTTTGCCCTAAAATCGTTGCAATCAGGGCTAATCCAATAAAAGACCACCATGTTTGTGTAGAGTAATTAAAAAAGGATGTTTTTTGACTGAAGGCAAATATCCCTAAAAACAAACTACTACTCCCATAACTAATAACTGAATATGGAACTAGAGATAGCTTTTTACGAACATGCTGGCCTACGAAAAAATAAGCAGTTATGATTCCAGCAGCAATAAAAGCTAATATATCGCCAAATAAAGCCTGACCACTAATTTGAAAATCTTGCCATCCAATAACAATACTTCCAGCAATCGCTATGAGACAACCTACTACAGCACCTTTACTGAATCTTTCTTTAAATAGAAAATAGCCTCCAATCATCGAAAACAGTGGCTGTAATGTAACGATAACCGTTGAACTTGCTACAGAAGTGTAATGTAGTGATTCAAACCACAAAACATAATGTGCTGCTAAAAATAATCCTAATAATAGACCAAGTCCCCACTGCTTTTTTGACAATGAACATAATTCATTTCGATTTTTTTTACTGATTAATAAAAATGGCACAAGCATGATTGTAGCAAAAAATAGTCGATAAAATGCTGAGATTGCCGCTGGTGCCTCTGCTAACTTTACAAAGATTGCTGAAGTTGACAATGCAAATACCCCAAAAAATAAAATCGCGTAAGAAAGAATTGGTGATTTCAATTTTAAATCCTCCGATGCTTCGTTTATAATAATATAATGTATACATTATAATGCACAAGAGTAAGTATAAAACGATTCTGTAATGAAAGACAGTGTAAATTACTTATGTTCAGTATGTCAGCACAAAAAGATTAAAACATACATTATGATGGAAAGGAGTTTTTACTATGATCAATCATCGTCTTGGCCAAACCTTATTAAGCTATCGTAAGAAAAACAATATGACAATTCGTGAGTTTGCTGATTATGCAGGCATCAGTACATCACTTATTAGCCAAATCGAAAGAGGACAAGCAAATCCGTCGTTAAACGTACTAGAATTAATCGCTAAAGCATTAAATGTACCATTGTTTACACTTTTTATTAATGATATTGATACAGATTCACTCATTTCGAGAAAAAAAGATCGTAAGAAAGTATATCGTGAAAATAACGATCATATTGTCTATGATGTGTTAACACCGGATTTCATGAAAGCACGTATTGAACTCTTAATGATGGACTTAAATGCACACGCAATCACTACGGAAAGCCATTATTCGCACGAAGACAAAGAAGAAATCGCTGTTGTCATGAAAGGACAAGCGTATGTTGAACTAGAAGGAATTGAATATTTTTTAGAAGAAGGTGATGTAGTACGTATTCCGCCAAATGTGAAACACCGATTTTTGAACAAAAGTGATGAAATAAATCATATTTTATTCGTATTAACGCCTTCTTTAGCTTAATAACTAAAGATCTCTATTCTTATTTTCAATATGTAAAAAAAATATAACAAGTAATAATATTTTTATTAAACAAACACATACATTTCATTACAAACAAAAAAAGATTCCTGGAGTTTAAAAGGAATCTTTTTTGATAACGTGATAATACAGTTATTTAATTTTTCACTGCACCTAAAAAAAAAAATAAAGTCGTTAAAGTCTAAGTGTTATTGCGCAATCGCCACTTTAGGTGAATAAGAAAATATAGGAGTTGAGGATGCTTCATTTACTTTTTATTTAAAAAAACCGGTACAGAGTCAACATTTTTTAACCACCGATATTCCAGACCATTTATTCCACCTTTTACCCATACATCTCCCTGCTTCTCCTTTTCAATCTTGACTATCATATACTTTTTTAAGTAAGAGCTATTATTTTATAGAAGTGATCCCGATGAAGCACTTCATGGTAATTTTCATCTCTATTTTAATATCAAATATGATTTCCGACCTAATATATTTCCTGATCAATCTAAATTATAATTTGTTTATTGATAAATTTGATTTCTTATTGTTCATATTGAATTTTGGAATTTATTTAAGCGTCTTTTTACCAATATACTTTCTTTTAAATAAACTTCTATTAAAAGAATAGAAGTGACTTTAATAATCATTTTCTCAAGTTATTTACTAGCAGTGTTTTCTCCTCCTGCTAGTAAATACGTAATATCCAATAAAAAACCAAGGGAAACTCACTTACCCTTGGTTTTTTCACTTTCAATATGTTATCATGCATCTAATTTTTGTGATTGTTCTTCCTTCTTCCATAGCTTACCTGGTCAGAAAGCAAAATGTCCTAGAACAACGGTAATAGCAAGTACAAGAAGAGGTCGTACAATAAAAGTAGCCAGCAGTACACCTATTGCTGTAACAATACCAAATTGAACAATCCCTTGAATTGGTAAAGTAGCTAAAACAGCTAACGCTCCTGCTAAGATTAAGCCTGCTGATGTAATCACACTCCCCGTTTGAATTACCCCATTTCTGACTGCTTCAAGGTTACTTAACAATAGTTTCTTTTTACAACAAATAAATAGATATCTTTTTTCACTTTCTCTAGAATTACTTCCTAATAATGTGGACTAATCTCTTTCCTATCACAGTAAGCTGAAAATGAAGGTTACAAAAATGGAGTGTGATAATATGGAACGGTTATGGATCCCGATGATCGTTACGTTTTTTTCATTTGGTGGGTTACTATTAGGCGGAGCTGTTGGCCTTGCCACACGTCAACTGATTGAAGAAAAAATGCACTGTTTATACGCGCTATGTGGCGGCATCTTATTTGGGTTATTATCATTAGAAATCATTCCAGAAACTTTTTCGAGCTATGAAATCATTGGTCCTATGCTCGGAATTACCATTGGTATATTAATTATGAGTTTACTAGATAGTTATTGCCATCACCCTATCATACATAAAAAAGTCAAGCATGCATGGCAAACTTTTTTATTTCTTTCCTTCGCCATTTTTATTCACAACATGCCGAGCGGATTTGCATTAGGGGCTGCCTTTACAAGTCATAACGAAACTGCAATTCCCTTCTTATTTGCGATTGCTATACACCATATTCCAGAAGGATTAGCTTTAATCATTCCTTTTCTCTTTACACAACATAAATATATTTCATTTCTATTAACAATTTTGCTATTATCAATTATCCTCGGCACTGGTACACTCTTTGGAATGATGATGAACGGGAATGCACTTCACTTGCAAGGATTAATAATGGGGAGTGCGATTGGTTCTTTAGGATATGTCACAATACATGAGATGTTATGGAAAGCGAAAAAACACCTTTCTCCTCTCCCTTTCCTTTCTTGGTCTCTTAGTGGGTTTTTACTCATAACCGTCTTTACTCTTTTCACTGGTCATCATTAAAATAAGGATTCATTTTTGTATATTTTACCTATTTCTTCAAAACATAATAGTATCTCAATGTACAAGGAGGATCTATTATGTTTCGTAAAACAGCGGGCGAAGCATTAGTTGATTTGCTTATCGAATGGGGCGTTGATCACATTTACGGCATGCCTGGAGATTCAATCAATTCTATTATTGAACCTCTTCGGAAAAAACAAGACAAAATTAAATTTATTCAAGTTCGCCACGAAGAAGCCGGTGCTTTAGCGGCCGCTTCCTATGCAAAATTAACAGGTAAACTCGGCGTTTGTATGGCGATTGCTGGACCTGGGGCGATTCATTTATTAAATGGATTATATGACGCGAAACTAGATCAAGCACCCGTTCTCGCAATTACAGGGCAAGTGGAATCAGATTTACTCGGAACTGGATTCTTCCAAGAAATAAACTTAGAAAGAATGTTTGATGATGTGGCTGTTTATAATCAACGAATTATGTCAGCTGAACAACTCCCTGCAGTTGTAAACCAAGCCATTCGTATGGCGTATACAAAGAAAGGTGTATCTGTTCTTACTATACCAGATGATATTCCGAAGTTTGAAGTGGAAGCTGGTGCGCGTATAACAAGTTCTTCTTTTACATTACCCGAACTCTTCCCGCAAGAAGAGGATCTAAAGCTGGCAAAACTAGCACTAAATGAAGCGAAAAAACCTGTTATTTTAGCTGGAAAAGGAGCAAAACATGCGAAAGAATCTTTACTTGCATTCGCAGAACATATTGGCGCTCCAATCGTTTTAACACTTCCGGCAAAAGGGATTATTCCAGATGAACATCCTCTTTGTATAGGCGGATTAGGGTTAATTGGGACAAAACCGTCTTACGAAGCAATGAAGCATGCAGATACATTAATCATGGTCGGTACTTCTTATCCTTTCACTGGCTTTTTACCTGAAAAAGCAAAGACACTTCATATTGATACAGATCCTGCGCAAATCGGAAAGCGTTATGCGACAGATATCGGCCTAGCTGGTGATGCAGATAAAACATTAAATTGGTTTTTAGCAAATGTAGAAAAGCATCAAGATCATTCATTCCTAGAGCATCATCAAGAACTAATGAAAAAATGGGAAGAAAAATTGCATAATCAAGAAGAGGACTCTTCTACACCAATTAAACCACAAAGGGTTATGCATGCCCTGCAGCATGTTGCGCACGATGATGCCATTTTATCAGTAGATGTGGGGAATGTTACAGTATGGGCTGCTCGTCATTTTCGGATGACAAATCAACAATTCATCATCTCTAGTTGGCTCGCTACACTCGGATGTGGTCTACCTGGGGCAATTGCCGGGCAACTTGCTTATCCAGATAAACAAGTCTTTGCAATTTGCGGTGATGGTGGATTTGGGATGACGATGAATGATTTTGTTACTGCCGTTAAATATAAATTACCAATTATCGTTGTTGTCTTAAATAACAATAAAATCGCTATGATTAAATTCGAACAAGAAGTAATGGGAAATGTTGAATTTGGTACAAACTTAGCAAACCCTAATTTTGCGAAATATGCCGAAATATGCGGTGGAGTGGGTTACCGTGTTGAACATATCGATGAATTACTTCCTGCTTTTGAAAATGCAGTTAAGCAAGATAAACCTTGCATTATTGATGTAGTGGTAGATGTAAATGAAGCACCGATGCCTGCCAAAATTACATTTGGGCAAGCAGCAGGTTATACGAAACATATGTTAAAGGAGTTATTTGAAGAAGGAAAACTTGATTTACCACCTTTGTAAAATTGAAAAAAGATAGATGGGAGCAGATTACTCTCATCTATCTTTTTTATTTAGATACTTTTTGATGGAAAGAAAAATCTTTTCTTTCACTTTTCATCTGTTTTTCAACGTCGTTCTTGCAAAATTCTCTCGACAAAATAGAATTTTTATACCGAAAAACTTGATACCATTTTGCCCAATCATACCTTCTGTCTTCCAAATAATATATGGACAAAAATACAAGGAGAGGGACATATGGCTGATTATTTTTATAAATATGGTAAAAAGTATTATAAAAAACAATCGTATTCTCACCATCAAAAAGATAACTGTTTTATCGAAACCCATACAATAACTGGTTCAAATACAACTTTAAATTTCAACGTACCAGCTAACACTACAAGAACTGCTTTTGAAGATTTCACTAATAATCACAATAAAACATTACTTGATTTTCGCGTTCCTGGTACTTCTCAACCAATTGAAGTAACTATCCGAACAAGAAGTTCTCGTATGCCCATTACAGTAACAATAGTTGCAGGTGAAACCAGGGTATTCCAAGTAGAGGATTTCCAAAGCCTCACTCTCACAAATAATACTAATATCGTTAGCAACATTGCTATATTTATTCAAAAAACATTTTGTATCTGCTGCAATAATCAAAAAGATTATCGTAAAAAGTATTATAAAGAACAATCGTATTCTCACTATCAAAAAGATAACTGCTTTATCGAAACTCATACCATAGCTGGTTCAAACACCGCCCCAACTGAAAATATACCTTTAACTATTATCGTACCTCCTGGCGCTTCAAGAAGAGTTTTTGAAGATTTCACCAATAACCACAATAAAACATTAATTCAAGTATCTGTTCCCAGTGATGTCAGCTCGATTGAAGTAACTATTCGAACAAGAAGATCACCCAGACCAATTACCGCCAACCTTGTCCCCAATGAAACAAGAGTATTTCAAGTAGAAGATTTCCAAAGTCTTACTCTCACAAATAATACCGAAATTCTTGATTTTATTGAGGTATTGATCAAAAAAACATTTTGCATCTGTTGCAATGATAAGAGGGATTCGTGTAATGAATATTACTGTGATTGTGAATGTGATTGTTAGATTAACTCACCAAAAGAATCCTTATAAAGGATTCTTTTGGTTTTTCCCCATTATCATCTAATCATTCACATTTATTCTTCATTTCTTAACAAAATTCAAATTTAGTATTAATTCATGTATTTTCACAACTTTATTTTAGCTTCCAAGACCCATCCCCTTTCTTCCACTGTCTCTTCACCTTGCCAACATAAGAAGGACTACGATCATACATAATACTGATACCTCTTGTATATTTAATTCACGAACTCGATTCGGAGCAAGTCCAAAAGAAGTCTTTTTTCTCCTGCCTCCTCAATAATGACCTTCTCATAAAGCCAACAATCATATGTAACTTCAAAAAAACACACCACTTTATCAAGTGGTGTGCTCTTACATGTATAGTTAATTATCTAGATTTTTTATGATAAATCTCCTCCTGTATACCTTTTATAAATGCAGATAGCGAAACCACTTCAGATTTTTCTTCACCATACTTGCGTACATTTACCGCCCCATTCTCCATTTCTTTATCTCCTATAACAAGAACGCATGGTATCTTTTGAATCTGAGCTTCTCTTATTTTATAACCTAGTTTTTCATTACGAACATCCCGTTCGACGCGAAGACCAACGCTCTGTAATTTTTCTTTAATTTCTTTTGTATATTGTTCATGTACTAGAGTGGAAACAGGAATTATTTTTACTTGAACTGGAGCTAACCATGTTGGGAATGCTCCTCCAAAATGTTCTATTAATATTCCTAAGAATCGATCAAAAGAACCTAATACAGCGCGGTGAATCACAACTGGTCTTCTTTTCTCATTTCTTTCATCAATATAATTTAAATCAAATTTCTCTGGCATTTGGAAATCAAGCTGAACTGTTCCACATTGATGACTTCTTTGTAAAGCATCTTTAATGTGAAAATCGATTTTTGGTCCGTAAAATGCGCCATCTCCTTCATTTACTCTGTAATTATAATCTAATGATTTCAGCACATTCTCGAGAGATGATTCAGCTTGATTCCATAGCTCATCATCACCCATTGAGTCTTCAGGTCTTGTTGAAAGCTCAACTTCGTATTCAAAACCAAATGTTCTATAGACATAGTCAATTTGTTTTAACACTGACTTTATTTCACTTTCTATTTGTTCAGGAGTCACAAATAAATGTGCATCATCCTGACAGAATGTACGAACTCTTAGTAGTCCGTTCAATGCACCGCTGAATTCGTGACGATGCACTTGACCAAATTCACACATTCGAATTGGTAAATCACGATATGAACGTAGTTTATTTTTAAATATCAACATATGTCCAGGACAATTCATCGGCTTTAATGCAAAACTTTTATTGTCTACCTCTGAAAAATACATATTATCTTTATAATGATCCCAATGCCCCGATTCTTCCCACAATCCTTGATTCATCATTAAAGGAGTACGAACTTCTTGATAATCATATTTTTGCTGTATTTCTCTTAAAAAGGACTCTAGTTCATTACGAATGATTTGCCCTTTTGGTAAATAAAAAGGCATTCCTGGTGCTTCTTCTGAAAACATAAATAGTTCCAGTTCGTTTCCGAGTTTACGATGATTTCTCTTCGCTGCTTCTTCTACAAACTGCAAATAGCTTTCTAATTCTTTTTGCGAAGAAAACGCAACACCATATATACGCTGAAGCACCTGATTATTACTATCTCCACGCCAATATGCACCGGAAACATGAGTTAATTGAAATGCTTTCAAATAACCAGTTGACGGTAAATGTGGACCACGACACAAATCAATAAATTCTCCTTGTTTATAAATTGTAACAACTTCACCTTCAGGAATCGCTTCTAAAAGTTCCAACTTCAAATGATCATTTACATCTTGAAAAAGCTCCTCTGCTTCTTTTCTAGTAATTTCAACTCTCTCTATTTTTAAATTTTCATTCACAATATTCTGCATTTCGTTTTCAAGTTTAGGTAAGTCTTCAACACCTATACTGCTTGAAAGGTCCACATCATAATAAAATCCATTTTCAATAACAGGTCCTACACCAAATTTCACATCACCATATATTCTCTTAACAGCTTGAGCTAATATATGTGCAGCAGTATGTCTTGCAACTTCTATTCCTTCCTCTGAATCAATAGTTATAATTTGAATTTCTGCATCTTCTTCAATATTTCGGTGTAAATCAAATAATTGGTCATTCACCTTTCCGGCTACTGCTTTCTTTTTTAAACTAGGACTAATCGAGTCTGCAATTTCTTCTAGAGTAATCCCTTTTACAAAATCTTTCGCACTACCATCTGGAAAAATAATTTCAATCATCTGTTCTCTCATTTTTATCGCTCCATTTCATAATAAAAAAGCACGCTCGTCCCTAATAATAGGGACGAGCGTGCTTTTACCCGTGGTTCCACCCAGATTCCCATCATACTTCATCGTACAACGGCTTCTTTTGCGGTAACGTCGCTTACACGGCACTAGATACTTTTATTTTCCCCAGTGCAGCTCTAAGGTGGTAAGTTATTTCTCTGCGTTAGGAAGTTCTCAGCATTCCTTCCCTCTCTGTACAACCGGTAAAAATAACTCGTGTCCTTTTCTTCGCTTATTGATATATAAAATAAAAAAGCATACCCATCCCTAAATAAAAGGGACGAATATGCTTATATCCGTGGTTCCACCCAGATTCCCATCATACTTCATCGTACAACGGCTTCTTTTGCGGTAACGTCGCTTACACGGCACTAGATACTTTTATTTCCCTAGTGCAGCTCTAAGGTGGTAAGTTATTTCCCTGCGTTAGGAAGTTCTCAGCATTTCTTCCCTCTCTGTATAACCGTTAAAAATAACTCGTGTCCTTTTCTTTGCTTTTATAATACATCCATTAATTGTTATTTACTATATCCTATTCATTTTATTTTTGCAAGTGTCAAAAAATATTTTTTGTTCAATAAAGTGAAACTTTAATCAGTAAGGGTTTTCCTCATCCCCACTGATTATTAGCCCTCACCAATCGAGCTTTTACGGACAGTTCATGCGGGATAAAAAAAGGAAACCAAAAACAATTTTCATGTTTTTTGATTTCCTCTATCTTTTTTACCAATCTTGTGGTTCGTAGTTTAAGTCTGCAAATAATCTTTTTTTCTCTTTCTTCGTTAAATCTCTCCACTGTCCAACTGGTAAATTATTCAATTGGATATTCATAATTCGCGTACGTTTTAATGTGTAAACTTGATAACCTAAAGCTTCACACATACGACGAATTTGGCGATTCAATCCTTGTGTTAAAATAATTTGGAATTCATATTTTGATAACTGTGTTATTTCACAAGGAAGCGTTTTTGTTCCTAAAATTTTAACACCCGCTGCCATTTGTTTTAAAAATTCAGGTGTAATCGGTTTATCTACTGAAACAATATATTCTTTTTCATGTTTATTTTCAGCACGTAAAATTTCATTAATAATATCGCCATCATTCGTTAACAAAATTAAACCGTCTGAATCTTTATCAAGACGCCCAACGTGATTAATTCGTAAAGGATGATTCACTAAGTCGATAATATTACCTTTAACTGCCTTTTCACTTGTACATGTAATACCTACTGGTTTATTTAAAGCGATATACACATGGTCTCGAGCAATTCGAAGCTGCTCTCCATTTACTCGCACGTCATCACCTGGTTGTACTTGGTCACCTATTTTTGCAACCTTTCCGTTAATAATTACTCTTCTTTCATTAATTAACTTATCTGCTCCACGTCTAGATGCTTTTCCAGATTCACTAATAAATTTATTTATACGCAAGTTAGGCACATCCTTTTCCCTAAAAATTTCAAGCTCACACTGCTTCTACCGTACAATACAAAAGGGTAAGCCTCCTATTATAACTTAAATATATTAACATGAAAGAGTATATGGCGTCTTCTATAAATTTCATGTTTAAAAGAAAAGAATTCGTCTTGTTGAACTACATATCAATAATACATTCACTGCACGCCTTCTACTTTCAAACTAACAATTCATACAACCATAACTACTAAAATCATTTATTCACTTTTTTTATAATTAATATACAGACCATTCTTTTATACACGTAACTTGCTTTCCATTAATATTTTCAACATCCTCGGTTACATGAGCTAACTCATATAATCCTGGGAAAAAATTTTTCACATAACGCTGATGTGACATTTCATTTTCCCAAAAAGAAAGGACGACATAGCGATTAGCGTTTTTAAGAGATCTTCCCACAACGCCGCCTAACATTCCTTCTGATTTTTCCATTCCTTTGTTCCAAACTGTTTCTTGTATATGCAAAAAGTGCTGTTCTCTTCCTCTTTTCACATCACAAACTGCCGCTCTAACAAATAGGTTTTCTGCAAGTACATTCGTAAACGGAGTAGCTTTCATATCAAATAACGTTTGAAATAACTCTATTTCACAAGATAAATATGTATCTTTTTGATTGCTATTATGAAAAATTCGATCATGCATTTCATTCATAAATTTTTGATATGTATGCATGTTTTCCCATACAGTAAATACACAGGCCTCATCTTCATTCCAGCCTCCGAATTGTCCATGAAATCCCTCTAGATTTTGTATACTTATCCATTTCTCTTGCGCCTCTGAAAACAAACCCTTTTTCTCTTTTTCTACCTGACAAAATATCGTTTTTATTAACATACGGATCCCCCTTACTATACATTCCATATCCCTTTTGCGATGCTTGTTACTTGTCCTCCTACAAAAACCTCAATTACATCTTTTATTTCTTCTGCTCTAATATGTAATAATGAAGATCGTTTTATCTCATATCCTTGTTCAACACGCAAATTTATTTTCTTTTTGCCAAAATACCGATGTTTTATTACATATGCTGCTAAACATCCATTCGAGCTACCAGTTGCTGCATCTTCCGGAATACCATAATACTCTGCAAAATCACGGACATTCAGATCATTTATTTCTTCATACGTTTCAGAGGTAAATACCATAATTCCTTTTGCTTCTCTTTTTTCGATTAGCTTAAAATATTTTTCTTTATTGATTTGAACTTCTTTTACAGCAGCTAACGATTTTAATGGCACAAGAATAACTGGTAAACCTGTTGATACTTCTTGAATTGGATATCGAAGATCTATTTGAGAAATCTCAATATTTAGTACCTCTGCAATCATATCTCTATCCAATTCTCCTCCAAATCTAGGTTCATTTTGATGCATCCATACTACATTTTTTTCATCATAAAAAGTAACCTGTATAGAACCACCTTGAAAACGTAATAGAATATTTTCAAGCGTATCATTTTGAAGAATTTCTTTTCTAAGTACAAAAGCAGTTCCTAATGCAGGATGTCCAGCAAAAGGTATTTCTTCATTTGATGTAAAAATGCGTACATCATACCCTTCATTCTTCTGCTCTTTTGAAAGAATAAATGTTGTTTCAGCATAGTTTATTTCCTTTGCTATTAACTGCATTTCCTTACTTGAAATTTGATGAGCATCTACAAATACTGCAAGTTGATTACCTGTATACTTCCCCTGTGAAAAGGCATCAACAATGTAAAAATCCATCTTTCTCATTTCTCCCTCACCTATATCTAAAAAAACAAAATTTATTTGTTTGCATAATAAAATTATGATTCATCCTATCCGCTATTATTTAAATAATGTTTCGCTTCTTTTAACATCCAATCTCCAAAGTTATCTAAAAACGCTAAAATTTCTATTATGTCATCTATAGGATCAACTGCATATTGCAGCGCTTTCCTCATATTTTGTTCTTGCTCTGGAAAATGCTTACTGAACAACTCATACGCTGGATAAAGGTCTCTAGAATAAAGCCCTTCTTTATCAATTGTTAATGCTAATCCTGCTCTAACTACTATCTTCATAATCCAGCGACAACAATCGGTTATATCATCACTGCCTTTATTATGAATTAACTCTCCACAAGCTTGTTCGATTTGTGACTGTAAATGTATAAGATGTTCACGAGCTAATTCTTGACTTACTTTATATTTAGGTAGCTGTGACCTTATATCTTCACCGAATAGACATACTCCATGTGTTTGAATCATAAAACTTATAAACGAAAAACGACTGGAATGTAATACTTCTTCAACATCATAAAAACTCAATTCCACACCAGATATACAACCAAATTTTTGGAGCAGTTGTTGCTCTATATTTTCACTCCATTCCAAATCTATTTCTTCAGGCGCTTTTCGAACTAATATAATCATATCTATATCTGCATTCCCCTCTATTCCAATCCCTCTTGGAACAGATCCTCTTATATAAATGCTATGAAGGTCATCCTGCAGCAAATGAAAACATATATCCTTTACTTGTTGTATAACTTTCAAAAAGACTGGCTGAATATTATTGATATGTGAATCATTAATAATGTATCCCGTATCATCCACAGGACAAAAAACACCTATTTTCTTAATAATTGACAACTAATCAGCTCATTTCTATATAAAGGTATTATGTACAAATCGATTATAAAACAAAAAATTCAGAAAAATAACTTTGTGAACGTTACTTTTGTTGGATTAATCCTTTGTCATATACACTTTGAATTAGTTTTTCTAGTTTCTCTTCAATGGGGTGTGCCTGATTATCAGGTACCTTTCTTCCAGCTGAATTGAATTGCGGACCACACTGTGACTGTGTAATTTCTAGTTTATTAAAAGGCAACGTATGTTCATTAGGTTCTCCTGCGTGGTTTGTAGAAGCCCCGTTTGACATCATATGAATACAAGATTGATCTAATTTTTTGCGATTTCCGTTCTTATCAACCGTAAAATACTGATCATTTACCATGCCATATTTCATATCTTTGGTAGATGTGATAGCAATTCCTTCACTTGTAAACGAAACAACCTGAAACCCATCTTCTATTTCAAGCGGTTTGGCGTCTGGTACATTATATAGCACGACCAAATCTCCTTCATAGCCTTCAGGAATCAAGTACTTGACATCGGTTGTTTCTTTATGAAACATACTGCAACTTCCCAACAACATTAAAAAAATCGGTACTATACACGTCAGAATCCGTTTCATGTGATCCATCCTCTTCTCTATCCTTTTTTGTTTATCCTAATAGATACTATTTTTGCACACGTGAGAAGCACTCTTCTCGATTTGCAAATTAACTGACAAAAGGAAAGTTTCATAAAAGGTGCTACCTAGCAACTAGTTCTTTTCGCATTAGAATATAACTAAAAAGATAAGTAAAATTTGTGATTCCAAACAAGATAAATATACTGGGAGTCATTAGTAGATACAAACTTAAAAGAAAGGACCAAATGAAAGCTATTAACATTAATATTTTTTTTGAAATAAAAAAAGAAACCATCGCTATACAAGCAGGAAGAACCAACATAACTAAAGTTATTAAAACTGTCCTATCATTCTCTTGATTTGAATAAGGATTAAAAAAGTTTAAAATAATCCACAATAATATTGATACTATCCCCGCAATCAATCCAAAAACGGGTGACTTTTTTCGCATTCCAAGTTCCTCCTATTTGTGAATATTGTCACTTATTATATATGTCTTCCTTCTTGTTTAATAACGGTTATTTTTTCCACTTTTCAATATCTAAATCTATTTCTCAAACAAGAAATACGTATTTTCCCCTGGATAATGCAATACAATCACCTCCCTATCTCCTTTTTGAAATACTACAGTATGTCCATCTTCTCCAAGATTCTCCCATCCCTTTACTTTTGAAATAGGCATTAGACTTATATATTGATAATCTGCTTGATTGTCATCTTCAATATGAATAGCTGACATAGGAACTGGAAAATCTTTAATCTTTGATTCTTTCGTCATGAATATTAACGCGAATAGCCCTCCTAAAACTCCTATCATAATAATATTAGAATATACTTTCTGTCTCTTTTTCTCCATCGAAAATTCCATCCTTATATATTATTAAAAGTAATATCATTTAATAGTTTACTAATTCTTACTGTACAATTCCATTATTACTTTTTCGACAAAATACAACAACTTCCAACTATGTAACTTGCTATTATAGATTGATACATCTTATTTTTTGTATATTAGGAGGAAATACCAAATGGAAAAATCGTTCTATAAAAAATGGTGGTTTTGGCTTTTTAGCATACTGATTATCACAAGCATTGGGACCGTTATTTTTTTGAACTACACGAAAGAAACAAAAATACAAACTATAAAAGAACCTATCGATAAAAAAATCTATCAACAAGAATTAAAATCTCAAATTGATTCACTCACTACAAAGTACGATAATATTGTAGAACAGGAATGGTTACCAACATGGACTAAACTAAATTCAAATCCAGATAACATAAATACAGATAGATTACTAGATAAAATGAATAGTATAGCAAACCAATTCAACAAGATTTCTAAAAAAACGGAGATATTTAAAGCTGAAGAAAAAATAAAAGATCCTGAACTGAAGCAGAAAATAAGTCATTTTAAAACCGCGTTTATAGCCGCTTCAAATTTCATGAAAAATGCCGCATTATCTGTTACACAAGGATTAAACAATGAGAGACCCTTAAAAGATAGTTTAGAAAATGCTGCGCAATCTTTAGGTCTTGCTGATCAAAATCTTGCCATAGCTTTATCTACGTTAGCTGAACTAGAAGGCATATTAGAAATAACAAAAAAATAAATTCAATTTTCAGGAGATACAATTTTTGTTCAAAATTATTTTCCAATAAAAAATGATTGCAATTCATTTATTAGGAACCTATAATGTTGTTTATTGATTATGTAAAAATCATTTCATATCAATATAACTAAGCTTTTAATCACATAATTCGGATGAACCATTCAGGAGAAGATCAATTGATCTACCGACGGGGCAAAAAGTTGATGATTCAACTTTGAAACTCTCAGGTCTTGGTTACAAGTAGAACTGCATGGGGACGAATCTCTGGAGAGACTCCCTCTCGCCTATCATATAGTGCAGAGGAAACAGAGCACCGAAGGAGCAAATCCGCTTATACTAGCGGATAATCTCTCAGGTAAAAGGACAGAGACAAGAGAAAGAAAACACCGATTTGTATCGGTTTATTTTTCTATTCCTTGTTTCTCCAGAGACCATTTCATTTATGTGAAGTGGTTTTTTATTTTTTCTAAAAGGAGAATAAAGATGGAGACAGTAAGTAAAGTATTAGAACAAATCAATCACTACGTATGGGGATTACCAACCTTATTCCTTCTAGTTGGGACTGGAATCATTCTCACAGTGCGTCTAAAAGGTTTACAGTTTAGTAAACTATTATACGCTCACAAACTAGCATTTCGAAAATCAGAAGACACATCTTCTTCGGGAGATATTAATCATTTCCAAGCACTCATGACAGCAATGGCCGCGACCATTGGTATGGGAAATATAGCTGGTGTCGCAACAGCTGTTACAATCGGTGGACCGGGGGCAATATTTTGGATGTGGATCACTGCCTTATTTGGGATGGCCACAAAATATGCAGAAGCAATCCTCGCGGTAAAATATCGTATTAGTAATGAAAATGGCGAATATTCCGGCGGTCCAATGTATTACTTAGAACGTGGCTTAGGGAAAAAATGGCTTGCTGTTTTATTTGCTATTTTTGGGACAACCGCTTCTTTTGGAATCGGAAATATGGTCCAATCGAATTCCGTTGCAGAGGCTATGAGAATAAACTTTTCGTTTCCCCCTGCTTTAACTGGTATATTAATGGCTTTCTTAATTGCGATCGTTATTTTAGGTGGCGTGAAAAAAATCGGGAAAGTAACTGGATTTTTCGTTCCACTTAAAGCTTTCTTTTATGTAATTTCTGGTCTCATTATTATTTTTTATCACTTTGACCAAGTTCCAGAAGCATTTTCACTTATTTTTTCTGGTGCATTTCAAGGTACTGCAGCTGCTGGTGGTTTTATCGGTGCAACCGTTGCTTCCGCTATTCAAATCGGGATGGCACGCGGAGTGTTTGCTAATGAAGCAGGCTTAGGAAGTGCCCCAATTGCTGCAGCTGCCGCAAAAACAGATTCACCTGCTAAACAAGCGCTTGTATCAATGACAGGAACTTTCCTTGATACATTTATTGTTTGTACAATTACTGGTTTAGTATTAATTACAACAGGCGCCTGGAAATCTGGAAAAACTGGTGTTGAAGCAACGACACTCGCTTTCCAATCTGTATTTGGTAATGCTGGCAGTATGATTCTTGGTATTGCAATTATATTATTTGCCTACTCCACTATTTTAGGATGGTCTTATTATGGTGAAAAATGTGTAGCTTATTTATTCGGACAAGGTGCCGTACGATATTATAAAGCCATCTTTATTGTAATGATTGCAATCGGTGCCAACTTAAAACTCGGAATCGTGTGGACATTTGCTGATATCGCAAACGGACTTATGGCAATTCCAAACTTAATTGGTCTAATTGGATTAAGTGGTGTTGTGGTAGCAGAAACAAATCGATTTTTACAAGCAGAGAAATTAAAAAACTCAAATAAAAAAATTGCAAGTTAATAAAATTTTTAAGTAAAGGGTATCCCATTTTTATATGGGTACCCTTTATTAGTTTTTATATAATCTTTTTATTTCGTAACATTCCTTTACAAAATTGATAATTACAATTTTCAAAAACTTGATTTCCACGAATATGTTCTCCGTGCCAATGACTGTTAATAACCCACGATATAGGATGACCTGTTATTTTTTCTGCTATCTCTTTTAAATCTCTAGCAACTTGCTGTGTATTAAATGTATCAAAAATGATGGTTTAATCCTCCATATTTATAAAACCCGCATTAGCTAAAGAACCTTCCTCTTCTTTCGCAATCGCTGCGTAAATACCATCTTTTAATTTCTCAATTGTAAAATGTTCGCTACTGCATGCTTTGTACATTTCTTTCCTCTCCTGCTATTCTCAATATATTTGAATACTAAGCTCTCATTTTCTTCATTAAGATTTTAGTTCTATATGTAGATATAATACAAAGTCTGTCATAGTAGATGGATAAACTAGCTGCCTCAACATAGATGTTATGTTCCATGATTTACAACATGCTGCACTAATTCGGAAACAGATGTTTCCAATCTTCCAGCGTATGGATTATCAAAGTATAACTAATTCATAGATTATTACCGTACAAAATGTAATTCTTGTCTTTGAAATTCGGCTTCCGCATCCGCTTTAACAATACCAATTTCCTCTATTACATTCTTTTGTATAGTTTTATATCTTATATGTGTCTTAAATTCTGATTCGAAGAGAAACGGCGTAATTCGGATCTTTTCTTTATCTATCCACTCAGCTGTTAACGCTTTATTTGTAACAGTGTTAAAAATTTCAGTGCCTTCAAATCTTTTTTTAAATAAATCAATTTCTTCTTTTTTCGTTACACCAGGTTCATTCATACAAGCATATAAAGATAACTCATCACAAAACTTCAAAAGTTTATAATGCTTATCAAACATGGCGCGCCGCTCTTTTGTTAACGCTTTCAAAAATTGCTTTTGGCGATCTAATTCCTGCTTATAGAAATTCACCATCTCCTCATCTTCTGGATTAAGAGGAAATGATATAAAATGTTTACTACATAATATAGCACCATAAGGATTTGAAGTTTCGATTTCATTAAGGCCTAACGTATAAAAAACAAAACGCAAAGAGCTAGGACAATCCATGAACGTATATGGAACATTCTTTGTATCATTCCAAATTGGTGTTTTATCTAAGCCAATCCATCCTCTATCATGTTCATAAATCGCATCAATACACTCTTTTAAATATGTTTTGTCTTCAAATACATCTTGTCTAAGGTTTTTTGCAAATTCTCCCGCCAAAAACCCATGGTCATGCTGTCGAATTAATACGATTTCGTTTGGATTTGTACGAATAATCATAATTGCATTCCCCCTTTCTTCTATTTTATATAGTAAATTTATTATTTTCTATACAAATCCTTCTTTCTAAAGAGGCAATAAAGTGAAACTTTAATCAGTGGGGGTTTTCTTCATCCCCACTGATTATCAGCCCTCACGAATTGGGCTTTTACGGGCAGTTTATCTCCCACCTAACTTCTTTGCTCCCGCCGAATTTTAAAGTGGGAGTATTACTGCCCGTTAATGCGGGATGAAAATAAATTCATCAATACTTTGCAGGGATTCCGCTTCTTTCACCGAAATTAAGATAACAATGTGATTCTATCAATGTTTTCAACAATATTTCTACATTCTATCACTCATTACAAAAACAAACCTAGACAAAAATATTTATATGAGGTGAAAAAAATGAACAAAACTGAATTAATTAAAAATGTGGCTCAAACAGCCGATATCTCACAAAAAGAAGCTTCAGTAGCTGTCCAATCTGTATTTGATGCAATTACAAACGCTTTACAGACTGGTGACAAAGTACAACTTATTGGTTTTGGAACATTTGAGGTACGTGAAAGAGCTGCGCGTACAGGTCGCAATCCTCAAACAGGTGAAGAAATTCAAATTGCAGCTGGGAAGGTCCCAGCCTTTAAAGCAGGAAAAGAGTTAAAAGAAGCTGTAAAATAATAATAAACCAGCCAATTAGGCTGGTTTATTATTTTATTTCATAACCGCATATATATTGTCTGCATGATATACTTCACAAATATAAAATATGCATCTACAGTTACTTACAATTTGATATTTTCTCGTAGGGTATATACTAGATTGTAATAAGCACCCATCAAACAGTTCAATAATGTTTCCAGAAGGTTGATACCCTTGGTATAACATATTTTTTCTTATGTCCATTTCCTCGATTAGTTTTTCAATTGGTACGTCTCCAATTTCTAATTCTTTAACAATTTCAATTGGTAAAAGTGAAGTATCAGCAAAAATTAGATTTTCAGATAACACCTTCTCCTTATAACTAACAGACGAAACTCTGTAAAGAAATGTTCCATTTTTATCAAAAAAGCTTTTCGCTTCTTTTGGGATATATTTTCGATCTATCATTTCTTGTTCCACAACATTAAACTGAACCGTATCTTTCACAATGTTTTCTAAAGCTGTAATAGATGGCATTTCTTTAGAAAATAATAGATCCTTAACCGTTTTTCCTGCTGTAGCATCAGCCAATTCTCTTTCTCTATTTTCTACTATAATCATGACTAACACCTCTTCTTATATTTATATAATCTTGTACCCACTACTCAAGCAAACATATTCCTAGAACACTTTTACGTTAGGTATCAACTCTATCAATTCATACCTTCATCAATAAACACCATTAATATGTGGGGGATTCACTATTTTGTAAAAGTACTCCTGCATCAAACTGCCTTATTTCTGTTACATCTTTGTTTAATAAAGCTATTGAAGCAACATAGCCAGATCCAGGGTGCAAATCCATCAAATTTGCAGTTCCTGCAAGCTGTGGCTTATCTTGAAAAACAAGTAGTTCTGGTAAATGGTCTGGAGTTGATACAGTCAGATGAGAAGGTGATATCATTAATCCTTCTCCAGTCGCCTTGAGTATCGCTTCCTTCCTTGTCCAATATGTTAAAAACCCTTCCAATTTCCTTTCAATCGGCAGTTTTCCTAGCTGAGTAATTTCTATATCTGTTAATACCCCTACTGCCATTTTAAGTACATCAATATTAGAATTTATTTGTTCTACATCTATACCGACCGCTGTGGACGTTGTAAACGCAACAGCGATTCGTTCTCCTGAATGTGACACGGATAACTGCGGCATACCTACAGGTAATTGCGGGCGTCCATGTGCTAACTTACAAACTGAACAAGTTCGATCAATGGGTACTTGAAGAGGGGACATTGCGAGTTGTTCTCCTAGTACCAATCGACTAATTGCGCAGCCAATCATAAATCTTGCTCGGTCCTCAAACTGATGGAACAAATTTGCTTTCTCACGCTCGGTGTCATTTAGTAGATCATAGTGCCAAGGTTGCAAGTCTGAAATTCGAGCCCACCATACTTGGCAATGATGGCTTCTTAGCTTTGGTACTGAATCTACAATCTCCCAATTTTTCATAAAAACTCTCCCCTTTTTGTATCCAATACTCATACTAAAAAAAGTATGAAATCTATTCCGGTCTTTCAACAAATATCTTTACTAGCGATTTCTCTTCTAACTTTTTATCCCGCATTACCGGGCTGTACGACCTTCACTTCCAAATTCAGTAAAAGCAAAGAAGTTAGATAAGTGGTCAACTGCCCGTAAAGGCCCAATTCGTGAGGGCTGATTAAAGCTTCACTTTATCATTGCATTGCTACTGTAATAAAGAAACCTATCCATATTTATTATTACACCTGGGTAGATTCTTCCTCGGTTATTCACCTGCAACTGCTTTTGAATGAGATTCATTTGATTGGACTGCCGTTTTTTTCTTTGCTGTAGCTATTGCATCCGCATCACGAATACGTAATGCAAACAATAATGCAATGCATAGAAATATAGCTGCACCAAGCAGAGCCATTTGATAGGCTACAATACCAGTACTCTCATTTCCAGTTTCACTTACATTGTGATTTCCAAAAGCAGCTAGAAGACTCGCAAGAACCGCAACACCGATGGCAGAACCTAAACGATTCTGCACATTAAAAATGGTTGTCGCTCTCCCCATTGAAGACGGATGAATATTATTAAAAGCTGAAAATTGTACAGCTCCTACAGAATGACCTAAGAAAACTCCTATACCAAACAATAGCACACGGACCAGCCAAGGATTTGTCTCCTGATTCACGAAGCTTAATACAACAAATATGATTGCTGAACACAACAATCCAAGAGAGATTAACTTACGTGGTCCAAGCCTTTTATATGACCAAGGCACAATTTGTGAAGAAATCATGAGTCCAATCGCTTCTGGAAATGTAGTGAGCCCTGTTTCCAGCGCTGATGCATGTAACACATTTTGATACATAAGCGGGAATATAAATAACATGCCCAGTAATCCAGCAGCTGAAAATAAAGAAATGAGGCTCATATTCCGAAATAATCGATCTTGCAGCAAACGTAAATCTAGCATTGGCTACTTCACACGAAGTTCAACAAATACAAAGAGAATAATAAGCGAAAGTCCACCCAATCCTGTCCCTATTATTTCTAAGGAACTCCAGCCCTTTGTTGGTCCTTGACTCATTGCATATATCAACATTGCAAATCCTGGTGCAGAAAGCATAAAACCAGGTAAATCTAACCGCCCAGCAGTTTTTTCAACATGCTCTACTAAAAATAACGCTCCAATTAGTAAAGCTATTATTCCAAACGGTAAATTAATATAAAATGCCCAGCGCCAAGACATATAATCTACAAAGAACCCACTAACAATTGGCCCTATCGCTGGTGCAACAGCAATAGGCAAAACAATAAACCTTGAAATCTTCGGTCTTTCTTGTGGTGAAAATGTTCGAAATAACATTGCCATTCCTACCGGAGTCAATAATCCCCCGCCAACACCTTGTATAATACGGAATATATTTAAGGCAGTAATATTATCCGCAATTCCGCATAGCGCAGAAGCTGCTGTAAATACAGAAAGGGCAATTAGGAATACTCGTTTCGTACCAAATCGATCTCCAAGCCATCCAGAAATAGGTAAAAATACAGCAAGACTTACTAAGTATCCGACATTGACTGTTCCCATTGCTGAAGGCGGAACTTGTAGTTCATGACTAATCGTTTGCAGAGCTACATTCACAATCGTTGCATCCATTGCAGCCATAAACATCGCAGCTACATATACAACACTAACAACAATTTTCGGATTCAACTTCAAATTCATTACTACTCCCCTACTGAAACATATTCAAGTGAGTGAAGACTCTTTGGCTGCATATCACTCCAATGTAATTGGATATACGCAAGACAAGCCTGTCTACTATCTTGTTCACAAACAACATCCCAGCCGGCTGGTACATCGAGAAAGGCTGGCCAGACAGAATGCTGGCCTTCCTTATTTACTAACACCTTATACATAAAGTTATCGTTCTCAAATGGATTCGTCATACTTTACTTACCCCTTTCACCCTTTGCTGTCTACTAGCTAATACTTGTCCGATTTCTGTAAGTGGTCCTGGCTGACATAAATCTTTATGTCGACAATCAATATCATATTGTTCAATTTCCCCATCGATATAGCTAAACCATGTATCTGGAGAAATCGGATCGAACCATTCTGGTATGATAGTTGATCTAAAGAATACAATGTTGCCATGGAATTGTTTTGGAACATACTTTCCTAAAAGACCAACAGAATTTACGTATGTTTCTTTCAAGTTCAAAATTGTTTCCTCTTCCAGACTCGCTAATGCACTACCATCCCTGCGAAGTATATCAATAGCATTTGCCATATCATGTGGTTTCCCGTCCATGTTATCTGGATCATATCCTCCTAATGCAAGTAGTGCAATAAGCGCTTCTTCCTCAGTAGGTGCCTCTGTATTTGGTAAAAAGTGACCAGGATAAGAATCCAGCATGACAAGCAGTTCAACTTCTTCTCCTTGATTTTGCAAATGAGTTGCCATTGCATGAACAACATTTCCACCAAGAGACCAACCTAACAATCTGTACGGTCCATGTGGCTGTATTTTACGAATGTGCTCAAGATAGTCAGCAGCCATTTCGTCTAATGATTTTGGAAGTTCTTCACTTTTTGCAATACCGCGTGCCTGTACACCATAAATTGGATGATCGCTTCCTAAAGACTTCATTAATCCTGCATAACACCAACTAAGTCCACCTGCTGGATGTACACAGAACATAGGTAACTCATCACCACTTGTTCGTAATGGCAGGATTACATCTAGTGCACTTTGGCTCGTCCCCATCTCAAGTCTTTCAGCAAGCCTTGCAATTGTTGGCGCTGCAAATAAGCTACCAATACTTAACTCAACTCCTAGCGCTTCTCTGATCCGGCTCATTAACTGCACAGCAAGTAAGGAATGACCGCCAAGATCAAAGAAACCATCATCAATACCAATTCGAGGCAAATTCAAAACTTCTGTAAATAATTCGCATAAAATTTCCTCTTTTGGTGTTCTTGGTCCTCGGCTTATAGTAGATGCCGTGAATTCAGGTGCTGGTAATGCTTTACGATCTAACTTACCATTTGGAGTTAAAGGTAATTCACTTATCATAACGAAAGCATACGGCACCATATAATCAGGTAGGCTAAGTCCTACATATTGGCGCATTTCAGCTGTATCAATGTGTACATGTTCTGACGGAACAATATAGGCGACTAAGCGCTTATCACCAGGCTGATCTTCACGTACAATGACAGCCACTTGTTCAACATGAGGATGCTGCATAATAACAGCTTCAATCTCACCAAGTTCAATTCGGAAACCACGAATCTTAATTTGGTGATCTGCACGTCCTATATAATCTAACGTGCCATCTTGACACCAACGTGCTAAATCTCCGGTACGGTACATTCGAGTACCAGGTTTTCCGTATGGATCTGCTATAAATCGTTCTGCAGTTAAACCCGCACGACCTAAATATCCACGGGCAAGTCCTGCTCCTGCAACATACATTTCCCCCACTACTCCCGGTGGTACAGGTTGTAAGTAGTTATCTAATACGTATACTTTAAGGTCTGGTATACTACATCCAATTAAGCTGTTTGCTCGTAAAGATACAATATTTTGATCCAGCTCAATATAGCTTACGTGTACAGTCGTTTCTGTAATACCATACATATTAATAAGCTTAGGCGCGTTTTCTGGATGACGACTATACCAATCTTCTAGACGACTTAATTCCAGTGCTTCTCCGCCAAAAACGACATATCGTAAAGAAAGCTTCTGCCCTAATTGGGCATTTTCAAGATCTGCTTGCATAAGTTGATAAAACGCTGATGGTGTCTGATTTAAAACTGTTACCTTTTCCTGAACAAGTAGATTTAAAAATTCCCTAGGTGAACGACTCACTGTATGCGGTACAATAACGAGACGCCCTCCATACAGTAACGGTCCCCAAATTTCCCAAACTGAGAAATCAAACGCGTAAGAATGAAACATTGTCCAAATATCATTTGAATCAAATTGGAACCAATGATCAGTTGCTCCTAATAGTCTTACAACATTTTGATGAGGAATCATTACACCTTTTGGTCTACCTGTTGAACCGGATGTATAAATTACATAAGCAATGTGTAAAGGTGATAACGGCTGTATTCGCTCTACATTTTCTATATTCTCTTCACCATATTTATTTAATGTGTCCATTGTTTTGGGATCATCTACTACAATCGCTTCGATTTCTTCACTCTCTATTGTCACTTTTGTGTTCGTAATCATACAAACAGGCTTAGCATCGCTTAGCATGAATGAAATTCGGTCTGTTGGATAATCAGGATCTAGCGGTAAATATCCCGCCCCCGCTTTTAAAACTGCTAACAAACTTACGACCATATCAAGAGATCTTGGCATCGCCAAAGCAACCACTTGCTCTGGACCTACTCCTTTTTCAATTAAGAGACGTGCAAGTTTATTCGACCTCTTATTTAACTCTTCATAAGTTAGCGTAGTGTCCTCAAATACGATAGCGTTTGCATCTGGCGTTAAGTGAACTTGTTTCTCAAATAATTCCGGCAAAGTCATTTCAGGAGCAATTTGAAAGCCACCATTCCATTTTTCAAGTATTGTTCGACGCTCTTCTTCCTCCAAAATTTCCAAACGTCCAATAGATTGTTCTGGATTCTTTGCTGCATCGTCTAATAAACGAATGAAACGACTCACAAATTTTTCAGCTGTCTCACGCTTAAATAAATCTGTACTAAATTCAAGTAAACCATGTAATCCATTTGGCTGACCTTCAGACGTGCTACTTTCACTTATTTCTATCGTCATATCAAACTTCGAAGAACCAACACTCTTAATCTCAAGATGCGTTTCTAGATTCGGTATATTAAGTGTAGCCTCTGGTGTGTTTTGAAAGGCTAACATAATTTGGAATAGCGGATGACTATTTCTCGAACGCACAGGGTTCAATACTTCAACAAGCCTTTCAAACGGAACATCTTGATTTTCATATGCCGAAAGGTTAACTTTACGCACCCTACTTACTAGTTCACTAAAGCTAGGATCTCCAGATGTATCTGTACGTAATACAAGTGTATTTACGAACAATCCGACAATATTTCCAAGCGCATCATCACTGCGTCCCGCAATTGGACTTCCTATTGGAATATCCGTTCCTGCTCCTAATCGTGTCAGCAGTGCAGCAAGTCCGGATTGCAACACCATAAACAAGCTAACACCATTTTTACGAGCAAGCTCTAATAGTCGTTCATGTAACTCTGGATTCATATGAAAATCTATCGTTTCTCCACGATAACTCGTTTCCACAGGACGTTGATAATCTGTAGGTAACTCCAGTTGATCTGGTAATCCCTTCAGCTCTTCTTTCCAAAACTCAATTTGTTGTGAAATAAGACTATCTTGTAAACTCTCATTTCCTAATAGTTCTTGTTGCCAAAGGGCATAATCGGCATACTGTACTGGAAGTGACTTCCACTGAACTAATTCACCTTTACAATGTGCTTGATAAGCAGCCGCTATGTCTCTTGACAATGGATTTAATGACCATCCATCCCCTACAATATGATGCAACAATACAAGTAACACATGTTCATCCGGATTTATTTCAAAAAGCTCCATACGGATAGCTGGCTCTTCTGCAAGATTAAAGCTATACCTTACAGCTGCAGCAAGTACCTTAGGTAATTCTGACTCAGTTGTCTTCGTAACAATTAAAGTAGGATTTGCCTCATTAGTCTCCAAAATTTGCTGATATGACGTACCTAGCGTGTTAGGAAAAATAGTTCGAAGTGTCTCATGTCGATCGACGATATCATAAAATGCAGCTTGTAAAGCTTCTCGATTCAATTCACCAGACATTCGAATGACTACTGGAATATTGTAAGTTGGGCTCGGACCTTCTAAGCAGTTCAAGAACCATAAACGACGCTGTGCAAAAGAAAGCGGTACTTCTTTTGGACGCTCTACCTTCTGAATAACTGGCCTTGCACTCTGCGTGCTATCTAATTGTTTAGCGAGTTCAGCGACTGTAGGTGATTCAAATAGTTTTCCAATGCCTAATTCCACACCTAATGTTTCACGAATACGTCCCATTAACTGGGCAGCTAACAAAGAATGTCCGCCTATTTCAAAGAAGTTATCATCGATTCCAATCCGCGCTATGCTAAGCACTTCCGCAAATAAATCACATAAAATTTCTTCTTGTGGATTTCTAGCTACGCGTTCACTAACAAGTAAATTAAAGTCAGGTGCTGGTAACACTTTCCGATTAATCTTTCCGTTCGGTGTCAATGGCAATTCAGACATCATCATAATTGCTGTCGGTATCATATAACCTGGTAAACTCTCTGCTGCATATGTTCGAATTTCTGCAATATCAAGATTTCCTTCAACATCAGGTACAATGTAAGCAACTAAACGTTTATCGCCAGGTTGATCTTCTCGAACAATTACAACGACTTGCTCCACATGAGGGTGCTGAGATAATACAGTTTCTACTTCAGATAACTCAATACGGAATCCGCGAATCTTAATTTGATGGTCAGCACGGCTCACATAATCTAACGAACCATCCTTACGCCATTTAACAAGGTCACCTGTGCGATACATCCTTGTACCAGGTTTCCCAAATGGATTCGCAACAAATCGTTCAGCTGTTAATTCTGGTTTTCCTAAATATCCATTAGCAAGCCCCGTACCAGCAATATACAGTTCTCCTACCACTCCAGGTGGTACTGGTTGTAACCCAGCATCTAGTACATACACCTCTGTATTCCAAATTGGTCTTCCAATAGAAGGTATATCACTCTCTTCTTCATTCATATCCATGAAAGTTGACCAAATTGTTGTCTCGGTTGGCCCATAAAGATTTGTAACATGACAATTTAATTCTTTTAACCGAGACGCTAAATTCGATGGAAGCGCCTCACCACCAACAAGAACTTTAAGTCCAATTAATTTTTCTGGATAATCTGTTACAAGCGCATGCCAAAGTGTTGGCGTGGCTTGCATAATTGTAATATTTTTCTTTTGGATGATCTCTGTTAAAGCTGAAGAATCTTGAACTGTTTCTTTTTGTGCAACTTGAACACTCGCTCCACTAATAAGTGGTAAATAAATTTCTAAAGCAGAAATATCAAATGCAAAAGTTGTAACAGCTAACAAGCGGTCATTCACATGTAATGCAAACTGATCTTGCATTGCCAATAAAAAGTTACTTAAACTTTGCATCGGCACAACTACACCTTTTGGCCTTCCTGTTGAACCTGAAGTATAAATTGTGTATGCAGGATTTAAAGGTGATACACCATCAAATAAATCTAAATTATTTTTTGAATATCCTCTTAACTCCTCTTTTATATCCTTATCATCTAATATAATTCTTTGTATATGATCCTCATTCGGTATATTAGCCAAAATAGAAGAATGTGTTAAGATACAAGTAGGCTGAGCATCGCCTAGTATATATGTAATTCGATCTTCTGGATATTCTGGGTCAATTGGTAAATACGCTGCTCCTGTCTTAAGAACTGCAATCATACCGATAACCATCTCTACAGATCTTGGAAATGCTAACGCTACAAATTGTTTAGATTGAACTCCCCGTTCTAACAAGAAGTGAGCAAGTTGATTTGCCTGTTCATTTAATTCTTTATAAGTAAGTTCTATTTCATCACATACGACAGCAATAGAATCAGGAGATTTACTTACTTGTTTTTCAATGAGTTCAGCTACACTTACGAATGAACTTTCTTTCATAGTTTGGTTCCATTCTACTAAAACTTGTTTGCGTTCCTCATGAAGTAAGAGTTCTAGTTTGCTAATCGGCGAATCCACCTGAAGATCCGAAATATTTTCCAGAAGCTTCACAAATCTCTTTTTATGAGTTAATAACTCGTCTAAGCTATATACTCCAGGGTTTGCATCAAAATTAATCCTGAAGCCATTTCCGCCAAATTCATTTGACACATTTATTGAAAGGTCATCAACCGGACCTGCTGAAAGGTTATGTTTAACACCATGATTTCCTGCAAAACTCAGACTATAACCAAATGGCATGACATTAATTATTGGGCCAAATAACCTTTGATTTTCTCCCAATAATTTAAGGTCTCGGCGTAGTTCTTCATGACGGTACTTATGATGAAGGCGTATATCACGAATTTCATTAGAAACTTGCTTTACAACCTCAGCAAAACTCATATTAGGGCTTATAGACAATCTAAGTGGAACAACATTCATAACCATACCAGGAGTATTAATTGATGCCGATCCTAAACGTCCCATCATTGGTAAACCTAAAATTACATCCTCCGTACTTGTTAACTTCTGTATATAGATAGCAGTTGCAGCGATGATAAGATCCGGCCAATTTGCCTTACATCCATGTGCAACTTCTTGCAACGACTCTGTACGTAAACGTGACAAGTGAGCTGTTTGGCGAAGAAACCCCTTCGATGTTCTATGAGCACGTTCAGCTAAGCTGACGACCTCTGGTTGATCTTGGAATCGTTCTAACCAAAAGCTACGATCTTTCTCAAACTGCTCTGACGCTCGATATGTAACGTCCTCCTCTAAAATGGTATGTAAAGAACCAAAAGGTCTCTCATCATACAATTGATTATTCATCAATGCCGTATATACTTTTGCTACTCGTTCTGCAAGTAACGAAAAGCCGTAGCCATCCATCACAATGTGGTGAATGCGCTGATACCAGAAGAAACGATTAGCATCGATTTTAAAAAGTGCCTCCGTATACAGCTTGTCCTTTTTCAGATTAACCGGTGTAGATAAATCCACTTTCATCCAAGCTTCAGCTACTTTCTGAGGGTTCTCTTCTTTACTAACATCGATAATATGCATATGAAATTCAGGAGAAGCATCGATAACTTGCCATGGCCCTTTCTCATCTTCTTCAAAGTGGACATGTAAAGATTCAGCTTCCATTACAACCTTACGCACAGCTAATTCAAATGTTTTTACATCAACTGAACCATGTATTTCTATGTATTCACCCGTATTATAAATTGGATTTTCAGGATCAAGTTGCTGCGCAAACCACATACCCGTTTGCGCACCTGACAATGAATGACGAACCTTTTGACAATGAGACATTCGTATTTACCCCTTTATCTATCTGTATTTGACAGCACCTTTTCCTCTCGAGAGGACACTAAATGAAACCAGTCATTAATTGTTGGGCGCTCAGCCAAATCTGCGAATGCAATTTCTACACCTATCTGGCGCCATTTCTCTACTAAACTCATTATTCTAACTGAGTCGAGCCCTCTATTTAATAAATCTTCATTATCTTCAATATCTGTTGGCGATTCACGAAGTAATTCAGCAACTTGTTGGCGCACTGATTGTAATGTGAATCTTCTCTGCCTTTCCAACACACCATCTTCTTTTTCATTCTGCAAATCTTTTAACAACCTATTCGTTATCATTGTCACTGCACATCGATCAGATGCATACTGCAGAGCTTGTGTATGATGTTCTTGTGAGAAATCAGCAACTGCATCAGCAATGAAAAATGGTTGTATTCCATCCATAAATGCTTCACATGCTGTTAAGAGGCATCCGATATGTGCATACACTCCGCATATAATAAGCTGATTTCGCCCTTGTTCATGTAAAATTTCTAAAAGATTTGTTTTCTTAAAAGCGCTATATCTCCATTTTGTTAGGAAAATATCATGCTCATCCGGAGTAAGCTCACCAACAATTTTTTGCTTATGAGGCCCTTCAGGAATACCTGGTCCCCAGAAATCTTGCAATAATCCCCTTTGCTCTAACGTTTGTCCGCCTGGTTGTGCAGTATATACAACTGGAATCCCAAGGTCCTTACATGTTTTTCTGATAGATTGAATATTTGAAATCAGTTCTACTCTTGGTGATTCCTCAGCATGATATGCATCCAGAAAGTACTCCTGCATGTCATGAATAAGAAGAACTGCACGTTTTGGATCTGGCTTCCACGTTACTTTATTGTTTGGTAAATCTGCTTCTAATGGCATTGGGTATACTGAGATAGCTGGAATCGCCATCTAATCACTTCCTTCCGAATTGTTAATTAATATTTAAACTTTACAAATTGATAGTAGTTTTTAATTTTTCAGCAATTGCTTTTCGTAATTCTTTTTTGCTCACTTTACCAACACCGGTTTGCGGGAACGATTCGATAAATTCGATGCGATCTGGGATTTTATATGCTGCAATTCCTCGATTTCTTAAAAATATTTTCAACTCCCCGACAGTAGATGCTTGCCCGCGAGCTATTACAAAAGCACAAGTACGCTCTCCTAAATAATCATCTGGCATAGATACAATCGCTACATCATGTACCGCTTCATGAGCTAACAGATGATTTTCAACTTCTTCAGCTGCAACTTTCTCTCCACCACGATTAATCTGATCCTTATCGCGTCCTTCAACTACTAAATATCCTTGCCCATTTATTTTGACAAGATCACCTGTACGGTAAAAACCATCCGAAGTAAAAGATTTCGCATTATGTTCTTCAGCTTTATAATATCCACGGATTGTATATGGCCCACGAGTTAATAAACTTCCAACTTGTCCTGGCTCCACATCATTATCACCTTCATCAACTACACGAATTTCATCAAACTCTGACATTGGTCTTCCTTGCGTATGAATAATGATTTCTTCTGGATCATCAAGTCTTGTGTAATTTACTAGTCCTTCTGCCATACCAAATACTTGTTGCAATGTACAACCGAATGCTGGACGTATGCGTTTCGCCACTTCCGCGCTAAATTTTGCGCCGCCCACCTGTAAAACTTGCAGGCTAGATAAATCATTATTACGTGAGGCTATTGCATCAAGCCATACCATTGCAAGGGGTGGCACAAGCGCTGTAATTGTGACACGTTCCTTCTCAATAAGAGAGAACGCTTCATCCGGACTTCCTCCAGAAGCGAGAACAGTTCGTCCTCCGGCATATAACGTTCCAAGTGTCCCTGGCGAACTAAGAGGATAGTTATGTGCAACCGGAAGAACAGCAAGATATACACTATCTTGATCCAATTTACAAATTTTAGCACTTACTCTTAAACTATACATATAGTCATCATGTGTTCTTGGGATTAATTTAGATAACCCTGTTGTTCCGCCTGATAATTGTAAGAAAGCTACATCGCTAGATTTCACCTCTGGTAAATCAACTGGCTCCAAGTAAAGATCGTGAATCCCTACAAATTCTTCTTCCTCTCCTACAACAATGACATGTTGCAGCGTTGAAACTTTTCCTTTTACTTCTCTTGCAAGCTTTCGATAGTCGAATCCAAGCTGTTTATCAGAAATAATATAAGCAGTTGCTTCAGCAAATTCACAAAAATAGCTTATTTCACTACTTCGGTGTGACGGCAAAGCAAAAACTGGAAGTGCACCAATTCGAAAAAGCGCAAAGCAGACCTCGAAAAATTCCGTAATATTTGGTAACTGAAGAACCACTCGATCCGTTTGTTTAATTCCCAAACTTAGAAATCCTGCAGCTAAACGATCCACTCTTCTATCTAGTTCACTATAGCTCAAGTGATTTTTACCACTTGTCACCGCAATCTGGTCGCCATGTTTCATCGCGCGTTCTCGAAGCATCTCTCCAAAGGTCTCTCCGCGCCAGCATCCTTCTTCTTTATACCGATCTGCAAATTCCTTAGGCCACTCCCGGCATCCTGTTAACATCATTTATCCCCCTAGCTTCTATTTCAAAGATTCATCATTTAATCCCATAGCACGAAGCATCGTACGAAACTTTGCTGCTGTTTCAGCTAACTCATCTTCAGGTTTTGACTCCGCAACAATACCAGCTCCTGCGAATAAGCGAAGAGAATTCTCTTCAACTTCCGCACAACGAATCGTCACAATCCATTCACCGTCACCATTCAGATCGCTCCAACCAAGCATTCCCGTGAAAAACTCGCGATCAAACGGTTCAATTTCGTTAATAGCTTCACGAGCTTCTTCTGTCGGAGTTCCACAAACTGCTGGTGTAGGATGAAGTGCAAGTGCCAATTCTAACGCAGACACTGATGTATCAAGTAATTCTCCTATTATCTCTGTAGATAAATGCCACATTGCTTCACTATTTATTAATGATGGCTTTTCCGGAACATGTAATGTACGGCAGTACGGACGAAGCGCCGCAGCTACTGCTTCAACAACAACAGCATGTTCATGTAAATCTTTAGCAGAAGAAAGCAACTCATCTGCTCGTCTTTTATCTTCTACAGGATCTTCACTACGAGGCCTAGATCCTGCAAGCGGATTAGAAATGACCTGCATTCCACTCCGTGAAACAAGTAACTCTGGACTCGCTCCTATAAGTGTACGACTACGCTTTGATGAAACATCACAATTCTCTCCTTCTTCACTCTTCGGTAAATCTACTGCAAACGTATACCCGTGTTTATTGTGCTGTGCTAAATCACGAAGCAGTTTTTGAATATCAACCTTTTCTAGAGATTTTAAATCCAGTGATCTAGATAGAACGATTTTCTTTAGGTCACCGCTCTTTATTTTCGCTACTCCTTGCTCTACACCGCGCATATATTCTGCAGGTGCCGGGATAGGATTCATTTCATATGTAAGTGCAGGTGATTGCTGCATTCGATCTGTAAAATCAAATTGTAGACGCTCTGCTAGCCTGCTCTCTTGAGGTACAACGAGCTGTACCGCTTTGGTGGGATCAAAAGGTAGCGCCCCTACAACAATGGGATTATGATGCCCAGCTTGCTTCGCATTATTTAGTACCGCATGAACCAGCTCAGGAAAATTTTCTGCCTGACTATGTTTCACCGTAGCGAATATTCCCTCGGCAAGTATTGTGCGGTACGGTGAAGCAAAAAAGAATGAAGATCCAGCTTTATAGTCATCTAGTAATTTTGTTGCTAACTCCTTTAAAGCAGTTGTATGATTCATTTTTTAAACCTCCTATATCTCATTTAGATTCCTAAAGTAGCACCGCCATCAATGCATAGATTATGCATTGTAATATGACTTGCTTTATCTGAGGCTAAAAATAAAACTGCTTCAGCAATCTCAGAAGGCGTTGCTATCTTTTTCAATGGAATTCCTAATCTATACGTATCTTGTGAGCCTGCAATAATTTTTCCAGCTCCATTTCCATCTTTCCAAAGTAGGCGCTGCATTTCTGTCTCAGTTGAACCAGGAGAAACTAAATTACAGCGAATATTATATTCTGCAAGTTCAAGACCAAGACATTTCGTAAACATCGTTGCAGCAGCTTTCGACGCTACATACGCAGCCATCTCCATCCTAGGAACACTTGCTGCGTTTGATCCTACAGTTACAATCGCACCAGATTTACGTGACATCATACGTTTACTTACCAATCTGGATACATAAAATACTCCTGTAGCATTTACAGAAAAAGTCTTGTCCCAATCTTCATCACTTAAAGAGTGAATTGCATTCATCTTCAAAACACCCGCAACGTTAACTAATATATCAATCGGTCCCAATGCATCCTCGATCTGATTTACTGTATCTTCCACCGCGGAACTATCACTCACGTCTAAAGCGAATGTTTTCAACAAGCTGCCTCTTGTTGCATGATAATCGGAAAGTTTATTGAGACCTAAAATATTTTTATCAACCGCTGCAACCTTTGCTCCTCTTTCCGCAAGCATATTTGCTACAGTCTCCCCAATTCCTTGTGCTGCACCAGTAACTAAAGCAACTTTTCCATCAAACTCTCTAAGGTCCATATTCTCAATTCCTTTCTTTGCAAGAATCGATTAGATTCTTATATACTTCTGTCTTGCAAAAGACGAACCCTATATCGAAAACATCAATCGATACTGATAATCATTATCGATTGATGTTTTCACAAAAAATAATACACTTAGTAAACTTATCAGTCAAGAGTATTTAAATCTTAATTTTTTACACACTATCCTAGATAATAATCACAATCGATTAATTGATAATGATTTTCATTTTCTTTTGTTACAACGAAATGATAATGTTTCTCAATAAACTTGTCAATCTTTTTTTATTTTTCAGATAATTTTTTTACTATTTCTCTATACTAATATCCCTAAAAAAATGTATTTTCAATGTTTTCTCTTTAAAAATTACAATTCAAAAAAGTTTAAAATAAAATGTTAAAACTTTCTATACACCATCCAAACTTTTACGTTCATTCTATAAATAAACCTTTAATGCAAAAAATACCATTTTATAAGATGGTATTTTTCTCAATAAATTTCTGAAAAATCCCTAAAAATTATACTTTTATTTTTTATTAACTTATGACAATCTTACTTTTTTTCTAAATCATATCATTTCATTCGCAAATTTATACGTCATGTATATTATTCTGTTATAATTTTTTGGAATTAGATGCATTTATAATCAGTTTCATTCACATACTTTCCCTTTATACGAGAAAGCATTACATTTCTAAGTATAAAAAAAGAGCCAGCCTACGCTGACTTTTTTCTTACACTCTTACAACCGTTTCTTCAAATGTATTTGTTGGTTTTGAAAGTTCCATCATATCAAAGGAACTTTTAATCCGTCTTATGAGTACTTCTTTTAATTAAGCACATTTTGGTTTCTCTAATGATTTTACAAAAACAAAGTTTTTATAATACAGCACATTAGAATCTTTATCTAAAGGATTGATAAACATCCCCTCTTTTGTAGCAAAAGCGTTGGAGTGTCCTAATAAAGTTGTAATACAAGTTTCTAATATTTTAGGCTCTCTATCTAAAAATTCTTCTTCACATACTACTTTTAGATTCGTTTCTGCTATCATGTACATAGTCTACCAACCAAATTTCCCCACAAGAAGTCATTTGGCTAGCGTATTTTATTTCACTTGGTTTTTAATTTAACGTCTCCCTGTGGTTCTTAAAATCCACAAAAAACTGTAAGATGATTAATTCATCTTTTATGATTACATTAATAAATCTAAAAACATTACTTCCATACAAGAACCTACTCAACCAATCAACCCTTTCTATCCACGAGACACGCATTCGCCAATTAAGGTAAACACATTGTAATTAGTTCTGTGGGTGTGATTTAGGAGAGAATATTGGATTTTCACAGCATACGTAGGTCGTTTTATAATGTAATCAACAAACTCGGATTATCGAAGATTTGATTCCATGATTTACGACATACGCATGCTACTTTGTTGTCATGCTGCTATTGATACGATGTTAAACACGTACAGTCACGTATTATCCGATACGCAACATTCGGTAGCTGAAAAGCTCGACGAAGTATTCGAAAAATGTGACCGTTAGTGTGACTTCACCTAAAAAGCGTTGGAAACGATGGACAAATCAGATAGGTTAAAATCTTTACTTCACCACAAACCTAGTCTGACTACAACCATCCTTCTGCTTCGTTACTTCAAGTACTGCTGGCATAGCATTCTTTAACTCTTGCACGTGCGAAATCACACCGATAAATCGTCCGGATTTTTGCAAATCTATTAATGCATCAACGGCTTTTGTTAGTGACTCTTCATCTAGCGAACCAAATCCTTCATCGATAAACATTGTTTCGATAGAAATACCGCCTTCATAGGCTTGGATGACATCTGCCATACCAAGCGCTAGACACAGCGATGCATTAAATTTCTCACCGCCGGATAATGTTTTTACATCACGTGTTTGGCCAGTGTATGCGTCATATACATCTAATCCTAGTCCACTTTGACGATTGCGTTTTTCAACTCGTTCACTTCGTTTTAAGTAAAATTGTCCGTTTGATAGTTTACGAAGTCTTTCGTTAGCAATTTGAACGATTTGTTCTAGATACTCAATTAAAATGTATCGTTCAAAGGAAATACGACTCTCGTTATCTCCTTTCATGACTTCATATAAATCGACAAGTTCTTGGAAAGCTTTTTCTTCTTCATGAATTTGTTCATCAATTCGTCTAATATTTTCATGTAAATCAGAAATGTATGCAACTGCACTTTGAGCACGCTGGCGCTTTTCTTTTGTAATATCAAGCTGAATTTCTAGTTCTTTCATTTGCTCTTCTAAAACTGTAATATCCGTCCATTCTTTCCCGACTAATTCATTTGTTAGTTCTTCAATTTGTTTCGCTAATACTTCAAGGGATGAATAGTATTTTTGAATTTGATCTTGCAGATGTTTCATTTCTATATCTGATAATTTTGCTTCTTTATAAGCTTGTTGATCGATAAATCCACCTTGCTGTAGCTCTGTCGTAAAACGAAGTAAAGTTTCTTCTTTCTTTTCTTTTGTCTGGGTTACTTGCTTTATAGCCCCATCGTATTCAGCTTGTACACGTATATTTTCATTTTGCCAATGTTGATAAGCTTCTTGTACTTTCTTCCACTCATCTTCCATCAAACGAAGTTCTTTAATAGCATTGTCAAATTGCTGTTTCCATGCTTCTAACGTTTGTAAGCTTTCAGGGATTTTTTGTTGATTATGTTCATAAGACGTTCGCAGTTCTATACACTCTAACTCAGTGCGATGCAGCATTGCTTCCGCTTCACGTTTTTGTTTTTGTAACTCTTCTACTTGCTGATCTAACCCTTTTAGACTGGAAGCTAATTGTTTACGCTTTTCTTCACTCTCTTTTAATGCATTCACTTCAGCAACTAGTTGTTTTCCTTTTTGCACCAATGTGCGATACGTTTCTGCTAATTCTTCCGAACGATATCCACGGTTGGCTACTTCTTCTATTACTTGCTCATACTGTGCTCTGTAGAAATTCCATTTCTCAGCTACTTGCATGTGTAGTTTTTCGGCAACTGTTTTCTTTTCACGCAGTTCATTTAATTGTTGCTCATCAATGGAATCTCCTCGCTCTGTAGCTTTGTTAGGATGCGTCGTGCTACCGCATACTGGACACGATTCTCCGTCATGAAGATGCTGTGCTAACATCCCAGCTTGTTCATTTAACCAGCGTTGTTCCATCTCTTCATACGCTTTCACAACTATTTCTACTTTTTGAGAAGATGATTCTTTTTCTTTTTCATATTTTTGCTTTTCGTTCCAAACGTCATATGCTTGCTTTAATATTTTTGCATCTTCTCGCATATTTGCCAGTTCTTCCACTTTTGTTACGTATTGCTCAAGCGCTGCTTCTAACTGTTGTAATTCTCCAGCTAATTGTTGTTTTTGAGAAGTTTGCCCTTCTAGCTGGTGCTCAAACTTATGAATACCTTCGTTCAATTTCTCTCTCTGAATCTCTACCTTTTGCAAATTGGATTTTTTCTCTGCTAATGAAGCAATAATCGACTCTAATTCCTCTAGTCTCTGTACGTCTTTTTTAGCTTCTTCACGTACAGATTCCTTACCTTTTAATTCTTCATATTTCTCCTGTGCCAATCGGAAAGATTCAACAGTCTTTTCTTTCTTAGCAAACATTTGCTTCAGTAATTGTTCAGCGTTCTGTTCACTTTGCTTTGCTTCTTCATACCATTGTTCAAATGGTACTAATCGTTTTGCTTGTTCCGCCAGTTTAAAGCGTTTTTCTTCTATTTCGATTTGTTCACGATTTGCTTGTAAAGCTGCTTGTTGCTCTTGTTTCCGCTCAAAATCTTTGAACTTTTCATTAACAGATTTTGCTACATGAAAACGAACTTCTACTTCTTTTAATTGCTGCGCTTGTCCTATTTGCTGCATTTGCAATTGTTCAACTTCTGCTTCATAATAACCCGTTTCTTGTTCCAGTGCTTCGACTACTTGATGCGTATTAACATGTTCCTGCTGCACCAATGTTTCTAACAACGAACCATCTCGAACTGGTAACTTAAAAACATTACGGAAGTACAGTTCTCTTTCTTTTTGCTTTTCTTGCAAAACGTCTTTCCACTGTTTCCGTTTTTGATCTAGTAATTCGCGCATTAATTTATAACGATCTGTTTTAAAAATGCGACGTAAAATTTCTTCTTTATTTTCTGTTTCAGATGTTAGTAGTTTTCGAAATTCTCCTTGCGGAAGCATGACAATTTGACTAAATTGATGTTTACTAAGTCCAATTAAATCTTCAACCTTTTTGTTCACATCTGTCACATGAAAACGATCTACACATGGAATCTTCTCATCACCTATTACTTCATATAATTCAACAGCATGCCCAGTAACGGTTTTATTCCCTTGCTTTTTATGGCCAAGCTGCCTTTTTATTTCATATTGTTTCCCTTTCAGTTGAAAGGTTAATTCTACACTCGTATATACATTATCATCAGCAAATTGGCTACGAAGCATACTCGTATCACTTCGTTCCTCTCCGCTCGCTTCTCCATATAACACATAACAAATCGCATCGAATATCGTTGTTTTTCCTGCTCCTGTATTTCCTGAAATTGCAAAAATGCGATGATCCCCTAAATCACTGAAATCAATAATCTCTCGCTGTTTATAAGGACCAAACGCCGTCATCATAAGTTGCAGTGGCCTCATCTTCGTTCACCTTCCCGTTCCTGCACTGTTTGTAATACTTCTAAGAAAAGACGTTCTTTCTCTTCTGATAAATCTGACCCCTTCATTTCTTTATAAAAAGCTTTTAAAAGAGATACGTCATCCATTTTATGCCTAGAAACAACAATTTCATCTGCTTCTGTAAATTCTCTTCTTTTCATAGAACGTTCAACATGCATTGCATTTGGATAGACAGAACGAACTTTCTCCATTGGCTGCAGTACAGGATTTTCATCTAATAATTTGACGAAAACGTAATCTTCACTTGTCGGATGCTTTAATAAATCATCTATTTTCGTTTCTACTGTTCGCATTTGGCGTCGAGGTGTAAATAAACGCTTCTCTATTGTCGTTTGTCCCGTTTCATCTAATTCAACAATATAATACCCTTTTTTATGTCGCTCTTCAGAAATGGAATACGCAAGTGGTGACCCTGAATATCGAATTGTTTCATTACGTACAAAATGCGCTTGATGTAAATGACCAAGCGCTGTGTAATGAAACTTGTCAAAATAGTGACTATTAACATATTCAGCACCACCAATTGAAAGAGGACGTTCTGCATCACTCGTATTTTCTTCTGCTTCACCTGAAGAAGTAACAAATGCATGTCCCACAAATACATGTCTTGCTTCTTGATTCATTGTTTCCGAAAGTTCATTCATAAAAATACGCATCGCATCATCATGCGAGCGAATATCTTCATTTTGCATCACATGTCTAACAATACTTGGGTCAGCATATGGTACTAAATGAAAATGGACTTCTCCATACGCATCATGTAAAACAACTGGTTCATAAGGAAATTGAAATTGTCCCACAATATGTAACCCTTGTTTTTTCATTAAACTACTGCCAAAATGAATACGGTCTGGACTATCATGATTCCCTGCTACCGCGATTACCGGTGTTTGTAAATCAATCACTATTTTTTGTAATACCTCATTTAATAAGTCTACTGCTTCTGTCGGTGGAATTGCTCGGTCGTATAAATCACCTGCAATGATTACGGCATCTGGTTTTTCTTCTTGTACAGCTCGAACGAACTGCTCTAAAACAGTTCGTTGATCTTCGGTCATATATACACCGTGAACAAGTTTTCCTAAATGCCAATCTGCTGTATGAAAAAGCTTCATCTTTCCCTTCCTTTCTCTCTTTTAATTTACTGATTGTAATGAAACAAGTTGATACTTAAGTGTGGTCTTTCCATTTTCCCACTCTATCTTTTGAACAATTGCACTACCAATTCTTTCTTGATCTGATTTATATAAAGGTAACATTTCATTCATAGCAAATAAATGATGACCATCTAACATTAATTGAAATACATTTTCTTCTATATGTAATCTCGTTTCTTTTTCATTTGAAATAATCTTTGTGTGCATCTCAAATTTCATATAAACACAACTCCTTTTACTATTCACTATACTTTAATAGTATAGTGGCTACTCATGATTGACAAGTGAATAGATGATGAAGAATTTACTTACAGATTTGTTTATTTTTCATTTTATAATACAGTATGTGAAATTTTATAATTAGAAAATACTATGATGATGTCTATTGCTTCATTGCGCAATTATTTTGCATGCAGAGCTTGTTCTTTCCAAAAGAAAAGAAACCATTTTGATCCATCTTTTTTCAAAACAGTTTCTTTTTTATAATGTGCAATAATCTAATTTGTGGAGGTACCTTTAATCAAATTTTATTTTTGCAAATAATCTTTCATTACATAGTACAATACAGTAATTAAAATAATCGCTATAAAAAATGAAAATAAGGCCACGATATACCCATCTTTATTTAATATAAAACAAAGTGAAATAGATATGATAAAAACCGGAAACACGAGACGTACTTTATCTTTCACTTCTTCTGTCGTATCTGTATGATGAAAATACTGTGTAATTCCTATCATGAGAGAAGACAAAATAATAACCGATAATAGCAAAGGCCCTGGCATTCCGATCTCCCCTTTCTCTATTCCTTATTATATACAAACTCAAGCTTCGTTAAAAGTTTGACAATTCAGCGAATATAACAAAATATGATTCTTATCTATATTCAACCCTTTCCTTCCAAGCATAAGAGTCATATATATAGTATATCCTCCATTTTTAACCTATAATCAATCATGATTGTTGTAATATTCCTTTTCATCCGTGGAAATCCTGCAAATAGAACTCGTCAAAATATGCAATTTTCTACAACAAGTCTAATATTATGTCTAATTGTTTATTTGTTTAGACAGTTAGACACTTTTTAGCTAGTATTTCTTCTTTATGAAAGGCATTAAAACTGGCACGTTACTTGCTTATTAAGTAAATTATAAAGGACATTTCAGATTGTATCGAGAAATAAGAACGAGAAAATATATAAGAGGAGGATTTAAAATGACTGAAAATGTTTTATTTTCCATTAGTGAAAATGGTGTTGCATCGATTACTTTAAACCGTCCAAAAGCACTTAACTCTTTATCTTATGATATGTTACAACCAATTGGGCAAAAACTAAAAGAATGGGAAAAGGATGATCGCATCGCCATGATCGTCTTAAAAGGCGCTGGTACAAAAGGCTTTTGTGCTGGCGGTGATATTAAAACATTATATGAAGCGCGTTCAAGTGAAGTTGCATTACAACATGCAGAACAGTTTTTTGAAGAAGAGTATGAAATAGATACTTATTTATATCATTATCCAAAGCCAATTATCGCTTGTTTAGATGGAATTGTAATGGGTGGTGGCGTCGGCCTTACGAATGGCGCCAAACATAGAATTGTCACAGAGCGTACAAAATGGGCAATGCCTGAAATGAACATTGGTTTTTTCCCAGATGTCGGCGCTGCTTATTTCTTAAATAAAGCTCCTGGACAAGCTGGCCGTTATGTCGCATTATCAGCATCTGTCTTACAAGCTGCTGATGTGTTATATATAAATGCTGCCGATCATTATATGCCATCTGAAACGTTACCTACTTTTCTTGATGCAATCGAAAAAGTAAATTGGCACAATCAAAATGTACATATAACTTTAAAAGAACTCATAAATAAATATGAAACAACACCTAGTGTAGAAGGTGAACTTGCTTCCGTGCAAGAAGAAATTGATAAGCACTTTTCATTCCAAACAGTCGAGGATATCATCCATTCATTAGAGAATACTGACAGTTCTTTCGCTTTAAAAACAAAAGAAAAGTTACTCTCAAAATCTCCATTCTCATTAAAAGTAACATTAAAGCAACTGATTGATGGGAAAGAAAAATCGATAGAAGAATGCTTTGCAACGGATCTCATACTCGCTAAAAATTTCATGAGACACGAAGATTTCTTTGAAGGAGTCCGTTCTGTCGTAGTCGATAAGGATCAAAACCCACAATACAAATATAAACAATTAAGTGATGTTTCAGATGAAGAGGTAAATCGCTTCTTTAACCTTCTTAATGCATAATAGCAACCAGGCTAGATAAAAGCAGTTTATTTTCTGCTCTATCTAGCCTAGTTTATTACCGTACGATTAAAATGACGGAGGTGTTACAGCGAATAAAATAATGGCATCCTGATCAAATGGATTTTCCCATTTATGTTTCATGTACGAAGGAATTTTCACGCTATCACCTGGATGTAAAGTGTATATATTTTGTTGTAAATGAAAAACAACCTCTCCTTCTAAAACATGTGCAATTTCTTCTCCTTTATGTTCCAAAAGTTTTTCTGAGGAAATAGCATTAGGTGGTAAGGTCATTAAAGATACAGCCAAAGAACCCGTTAAATCTGGTGATAATAATTCATATGATAAATTTCCTACAATCATTTTCTTACGTTCATTCGCTCTTACAACTAAGTCATTCGTATTCGTATCTTCCATTAAAAAGCTAAAAGTTGGAACCTCTAATGCTCCCGCTAATAGTTTCAACGTTTGAATAGAAGGGTTGGCTAATCCCCTCTCAATTTGACTTAGCATAGAGGGTGTTATTTCTGCTTACTTTGCTAGCTCCCTCATACTTAAATTTTTTTGTTTTCGTAGCTCTTCCACCTTTTTCCCTATATTTATATTCTCCACATTTTATACCCCTTTTAACGACTTTAATTAAATATATTTTAACATACTTAAATTTAGTTTAACATACAACTTAAATTGTGTTAAACTTATTTTAATTAAATTTTCAAAATATAATTAAAGAAAGGCGGAGTGATTATGGAGAACTATCTTCTTTTTATTATCATGTCGATTTGTCTTATCATTTTACCGGGCCCTGACACTGCAATGGCTACGAAAAACACTCTTACTGCTGGGAAAATCGGAGGTGTGAAAACGGTTTTCGGTACATGTATCGCACTCTTAATTCATACTTTAGCAGCTGTAATTGGTCTTTCTGCTATTATTGTTAAATCAGCTTTCTTATTTTCTATTTTTAAATATGTTGGTGCACTTTATCTCGTCTATTTAGGCATAAAAGCACTTTTATCCTTAAAAAACAAAAACAACATAAATATGAATGACTTGCCTATGAAACACACTGATGGAAACACTTCTTGTTTTCGCCAAGGTTTTCTTACTAACCTTTTAAATCCTAAAGTTGCTGTTTTCTTTTTGACCTTTTTACCGCAATTTTTAAATCCTAATCATAATACACTTATTCAGTTTTTGATTATGGCGCTTACCTATCTTGTTTTAACTGTAATATGGTTTGCTTTTTATATATTTTTAATTGATAAAATAAGTGTCTTTATGAAAAAGCCTGCTACACAAAGATATATTCAAGGGCTTACTGGTATTATATTAATTGGATTTGGTATAAAATTAGCGTTCGAAAAAAACAGTTAACAATAAAAATCCACCGCTCATGAATGAGGGGTGGATTTTTCGTACATGTAACAAGTTACATACGTGTTCTCTCTATTAAAACCAGCGCTCTGTTACCACTTTTTTACGTGTGTAGAATTGAACACCATCTGTTCCATTTGTTCCAAGATCACCGTAGAAGGACGCTTTATTTCCTGCAAATGCGAAGAATGCCATTGGAGCTGGAACGTTAACGTTTACACCAATCATTCCAGCATCGATATTATCACGGAATGTTTGTGCATGTTTACCACTAGATGTATAAATAACAGCTCCATTTGCAAATTTTGATTGGTTTGTCAGCTTAATTCCTTCTTCTAAATCTTTTACTCTCACAATGCTCAGTACTGGAGCAAAGATTTCATCTTGCCAAATTTTCATATCTTGGTTTACACCATCAAAAATGGTTGCCCCAACAAAATACCCTTCGCCAGCTTCTTCATTCACTTTACGACCATCTACTAATAAAGTAGCTCCATCTGCTACACCGCTATTAATATAACCTAGTACACGTTCTTTATGAGATTCACGAATTAATGGTCCTACATAATTATCTTCGTGGAAACCATCACCTACTTTTAATTTACGTGTTTCCGCTACTAGAACATCAATAAATTCATCAGCGATTTCATCCACAACAGCTACAACAGAACATGCCATGCAGCGCTCTCCACTACTCGCAAACGCCGATCCAATCACACCCTGTACCGTCTTTTCCATGTTGCAATCTGGCATAACAATCGCATGGTTTTTTGCTCCTGCAAGTGCTTGTACGCGTTTTCCATATTTTGTTCCTGTTTCATACACATAACGTGCAACTGGTTCAGATCCAACAAATGAAACAGCTTGAATATCTTTATTTTCTAGAATACTATTTACAACATCTTTTCCGCCTTGTACTAAGTTTAAGACACCTCTTGGAAAACCTGCTTCATAGAATAATTCTACTAGTCTTTCAGCTAAAAGTGGCGTTCTTTCAGACGTTTTTAATACGAATGTATTACCACAAGCAATTGCAAGTGGGAACATCCATAAAGGAATCATCATTGGGAAGTTAAATGGTGTAATTCCAGAAACAACTCCAATTGGGTAACGCCAAATCGAGCCATCAATCCCACCCGCAATATTTGGAAGTGCCTGCCCCATCATTAAATTTGGTGTTGATGTTGCTAGTTCTACAGCTTCAATCCCGCGCTGAACTTCGCCAGTTGCATCTTTTAACGTTTTACCATTTTCTAATGTAATGATTTTTGCAAGTTCATCCTTGTTTTCTTGTAAGAGTTGTAGATATTTATATAGCTGTCTTGAGCGATTTGGAACTGGTACTTTAGACCATGTTTCATAAGCAGCTTTTGCAGCTTCAACAGCACGATCCACATCTTCTTTTGGAGAAAGCGGAACATAAGCAATTATTTTCCCAGTCGCAGGATTCGGAACAGCTTCCACTTCTGTTCCAGTAGATTCTACCCATTCACCATTAATATGATTTTTCACGCGTTTAATTTCTGTTGTAATCATTGTATTCGCTCCTTTTTATTTTTTATATTTGCTAGTATCATTATTATTTTTGATTAGAGATTAATTGTTCACTTACCTTTTGATATAAAGCAGCCATGTCTTTTTCACCATATCCTGCTTTCCCAGCTTCATCATACAAGTTCAATAGCATTTCACTTACTGGTAAGTGAAGCTCGCTTTCTTTCGCTAGATCAACTGCAAATCCTAAGTCTTTCTTTAGTAGATTTACAGTAAATCCTGGTTCATAGTTTTCCGGCGCAATAAAGCTTTTATAATTACGCTCGTAAATTCTACTTTGTCCATAACTCACATTTAAAATATCAAACATTTTATCCAAATCCATATTGTTTTTCTTTGCTAAAGTCAAAGCTTCACTAACACCTGCAGTATAAAAACCAATTAATAAGTTATTAATAAGCTTTACAGTTGTACCACTATCAATTCGCTCACTCACATGAAAAATATTTGCCCCTAATACTTCCATCACTGGTAAGCCCTTTTCGTACACTTCTTTTGATCCACCAACCATAAAAGTTAATGTGCGGTTTTCCGCTCCAATCACTCCACCACTAACTGGCCCTGCTAAGAAGTCTACCTTTTTATCGTTCGCAGCATCTGCCAATCTTTTATTTAGCTCTGGTGCTACTGTGCTTGTATCAATTAGAACAACATTCGAATGGCTATTCTCAATTAAACCTTCTTCACCAAAGTAAACAGCTTCAACAGCTCGAGGTGATGGTAAACTTGTAAAAATCAAATCACATGTTTCTGCCAAATTTGCAATTGATAAGCCAATGATTCCTCCTTCTTTCTCAAAAGAAGCTTCCGCATCTTTATTTAAGTCGAATCCATATACTGTGTAATTTGATTCAACTAAATTTTTAGACATCGGAAGACCCATATTACCTAAACCAATAAAACCAATCTTTTTCATACTGTTCTCCTCCTATTTAAACAATATATTTCCCGCGATTTATAATCGCTTTTGCGATTTCTCTCTTCTTCGTAAATACGTTCGTATATAGAGGTACTGACAGTTGACGAATTTCATCTAGAATAGCATTTCTATTTTGCTCTTCTTGTACTGCTGCAGAAAGAAGAACAATTGCCGATGATTCTACTTTTCGATATCCTTCTTCACAAAGAACATCTGTTATAGACTGTTTTGTACGTTCTTTTTCTTCACCATTTTTACTTACCGCTTTCTTTGTACGTAAAAATGCTGATTCCATTACATACACATCTTTCAACATGTCTGCTAGCACGCGTGAATATTCTTGTTCTTGTTCAATTTTTAGTTCAGGAGTTTGAGATAGCGTTTTCAAAGATTGCTTCAATAATTGTTTCGATAATAAAATATAGCGATGATTTCGTTCCACATTTTCAAATGTGCCTTCATCTACTTGGTCCCCTAGTAGCTTCGTTTGTTTCATTAACATTTTCGCAACTGTTAAGCGATTAATTTCATTTGTCCCTTCAAATATACGGCTAATTCTAGCATCACGATATAATCTTTCTACTTCATATTCTTGCATATAACCATAACCACCGTGAATTTGTACCGCCTCATCTACAATATTTCCAAGTGTTTCTGAAGCGTTCACTTTATTAATCGCACACTCCATTGCAAATTGTGACATTTTCTGCATAATGCTTTCATCACTCTCATGAATCGCGTCATCAATTACGCCTGCTGTTCGATAAGCTGCGCTCTCTGCACCATATGTATCAATAATCATATTTGCAATTTTCTCTTGGATCATCGTGAAATCAACTAATTCTGTTTGAAACTGTTTTCGTTCTTTTCCGTATTGAACAGATAGACCAATTGCTTGCTTTGCTGTCCCAATATTTCCGAAAGCAAGTTTCAATCTCGCAAAATTGAGAATATTAAGAGCCACATGATGCCCTTTTCCAACTTCCCCTAATACATTTTCAGCTGGAATTACAACATCCTCTAATATCAACGTTGCAGTAGAAGAACCCTTAATACCCATCTTCTTTTCTTCTAGGCCAATAGAAACGCCTTCACATGTTCTTTCGACAATAAATGCTGTCATTCCTTTATTTGTCTTCGCAAAAACAACATATACATCAGCCATATGAGCATTCGTAATCCACTGCTTTTCACCGTTTAATGTCCATGTTGTGCCATCTTCACTTAAGACCGCACTTGTTTTTGCACTTAACGCATCAGATCCAGCATTTGGCTCTGTTAATGCATAAGCTCCAATCCATTCGCCTGATGCAATTTTAGGTAAATACTTTTCCTTCTGCTCTTTAGTTCCGTAGTATATATATGGCAGTGTTCCTACTCCGGCATGAATGTTAAAGGAAACACTAAACGCGCCTGCATATCCCATCTTTTCTGCCACCAAGCCAGAAACTGCTTTTCCTAATTCAAACCCTCCATATTCTTCTGGAACTTCTATACTTAGTAATCCAAGTTCTCCAGCTTTTTCAAACAACTGGCGAGAAACTTGATAATTGTGCTGCTCAATATGTTCAATTTGCGGAACAATTTCTTGCTTCACAAATTGTTCTGTTGTTTTTGCGATTAAATCTTCATCACCTGAAAAATCCTCAGGTGTAAAAAAGGTTGTATGAAGCTCCTGATTCAGCGAAAAAAATTCGTCCCATTGCAACTTTGTTTTCTCCATCTGTATCCCCCTATCATTTCGGTCTTCATTTTATTTATATGCAAAATCTATGCCAAACTAAAAACTTGATAGAACAAGGGCGAAATGACAAGAAAACGTAAAACTGTCTAGACAGTTTTACACTTGATATAACAAATTGTCTAGATTTTGAATCGGGACAATTTGTTATACAGGGTCGCCCTAGAAATCCCTAACAACGCCGCTGCTTTTGACTTATTTCCTTTTGCTTCTTTTAAAACGCGTTCAATTAATCCTCTCTCTTCCTCTTCACACACAACTTTCATCGCTTCTTGTTTTGCAGGTAAGGACTGAATCATAGGTACTAGTTTCTTTTGCTCCATATCCCGATAATAAAATTCTTCTGGTAAATCCTTCGCTCGTATATGTGCATCATCTGATAGTGCGAATAGCCTTTCTAACACATTGATTAATTCCCTGACATTACCTGGCCAGTTATAATGGAACATACGACGCAATACTTCTTTATCAAGTGTCTTTTCTTCGGCACCGTATATTTGACATAACTTTTGTAAATGTTCTTCGACAATGAGTGGTATATCTTGTTTTCGAAAGCGAAGCGGCGGAATATGAATCGGAATAACATGAAGACGATGATATAAATCCTCTCTAAAGGTTCCTTCTCTAACCATTTGTTTTAAATCTTTATTTGTCGCTGCGATCAGCCTGAAATCAACAGGTATTGGATGTGTACCACCTATTCTTTCTATTTCCCTTTCTTGCAAAACGCGTAAAATTTTCACTTGCGTTAATAGAGACATATCGCCAATCTCGTCTAAAAATAACGTTCCATGATTTGCAAGCTCAAACTTTCCTGCCTTCCCGTTCTTTTTCGCACCCGTAAAAGCCCCTTCTGCATAACCAAACAATTCAGATTCTAGTAAATTATCAGGAATGGCAGCACAGTTCACGCTAATAAATGGACCATTTTTCGTTATACCTGCATCATGTATAGCTCTTGCAAATTGCTCCTTACCAACACCACTTTCCCCAGTAATTAACACCGATGCTTTCGATTCAGCTGCTTTTCGGGCCATTTTTTTCGTTTCAGAAATTGTTTGGCTTTCTCCAAGAATATCTTCAAATCGAATCTGCTTCTTTTTCGGTTTAGAAAACGTTGGTTGGATTTTCCTATCCTTTTGATCAAATCGCTCTAGTATTTTGTAAATATCTGAAATCCCTTCATGAATCAGCATCCCTACTGCACCAATTACTCTTCCCTGCTTCCAAATTGGCATGCGGTGTACAACTAAATTCTGCCCTTGCAGACGATGCACTTGATTTCTTTCTGGTACTCCCGTTTTTAATACAACTGGCAGGCGCGTATTCTCAATTATATTTTCAGCAAGCTGTCCAATTGCCTCTTCTTTCGTCACACCAACAAAGCGACTATACGTGTCATTAAACATTTGAATAACGCCGTTTTCATCCACAATTGCAATGCCTTCATATGCAGTATCAAAAGAAAGTCGTAGCCATTCAATCACACGCCCTGCTTCTTCCAATTGTTGTTTTATATGTTTCTGAAAAGCGAAAAGCTCATTTTGACCAATAACCCCTTCTAGCACCCCGCTTTTTTCATTTATCACATAAAACGGTACATGTTGAACCACTTCCATTGCATTCACTCTTGTTCCCTTGTGAAAAGATTTATCTATAATCATATGAACTAATGTACTTTCATCACTATTTTCTTTCACCCACTGCACACAATCTAGTAATTTCACAATACCTATCATTCTTTCTTCCTCTAGTACAGGCAGTTCATCAGTTTTTGTTGCGATTAGTAGATTGATTGCCTCTGCAACCGTATTACTCATTTTCACAAACTGAAACTCTTTATTCAGCCATCTTCCTACAGAGTAATCTTCTATAGAGTTCATATGTTTCCACCTCTTTTGCAAGCAATTAGGAAATATGAAAAGGCGATGACTCTTCACATCAAGCAGTTGTTTTTGCCAAAGATGTATCATCATCGCCTTTTCCCTTTGTTTTATTGATCTTCAGATAAAACTGTTTTTGCAATTCCGTTATCTAATTCTTCAAAATCATGATACGAAATTGTTTCATATAATTCACTTCTCGTTTGCATATTAGATAGTCCTTCTTTTTGTGAGCCTGTTTCTTTAATAAGTGTGAATACACGCTCATATGCTTTTGCTGCAACGCGAAGTGATGTAACCGGATAAATTACCATTTGGAAGCCCATATTTGCAAATTCTTCTGCACTATAATATGGTGTCTTTCCAAACTCAGTCATGTTCGCAAGTAGTGGAACATTTACTTTACTGTTAAATAAACGGAATTCCTCTTCAGATTGAAGCGCTTCCGGGAATATAGCATCTGCACCTGCTTCTACGTAAGCAATTGCTCTTTCGATTGCTGCATCCAATCCTTCAACACCGCGAGCATCTGTACGTGCTACAACAACAAGTGTTGGTGCTACTTCTTTAATCGCTTTAATCTTCTGTACTAATTCTTCAGTGGAAACTAGTTTTTTTCCATTTAAATGTCCACATTTTTTCGGTAATTGTTGATCTTCAATTTGAACAGCAGCTACATTTGCTTCTACCATTTCTACAGCTGTTCTTGCTACATTTAATACTCCGCCAAATCCTGTATCAATATCAACAAGAAGAGGTAAATCCGTTGCTCTAACAAGATCTCTTGCTCGTTCAGCTACTTCAGTAGACGTTACAATTCCTAAATCCGGCAACCCTTTACTTGCTGTATAAGCAGCTCCTGATAAATAAAGAGCTGAAAATCCAGTGTTTTTTGCAACAAGAGCAGCCATTGCATCATGTGCACCAGGGATTTGTAAAATTTCAGGTGCTTCTACTAAAGCTCGGAATCGATTAGCAAGCTCTTCTTGTGTTGACTGTTTATTCACAACCCAAGCCATTTCTATTCCCCCTATTTTAAATTAAGAAAAGGTCTACAAATTCATTTACATTCATATTTTCTAGTTTTTCTTCATTTAGACAAGCTTCATGAATTTTTTCTTGTTGTTTACTAGAATAATGACCTGCCATATTTGCAGTGAATTTTTGAACAACTTTTGGAATCGCTTCGTCTCTACGGAAACGGTGGCCAAGTGGGTATTCACATTCCACATTTTCTGTTACAGTACCGTCTTTAAAATGAACTTGAACAGCGTTGGCGATTGAGCGCTTGTTCGGATCAAGGTAATCTAAACTGTACTGTTTGTTTTCAACAACAACCATCTTATTACGTAATTCATCTACACGCACGTCAGCTGCTACTTCATCCTCATAATCATCCGCGACAATATCACCTTTTAATAGACCAATTGCCGTAATATATTGCAAGCAATGATCGCGGTCAGCTGGATTATTTAATGGACCTTCTTTATCGATAATACGAACTGCTGATTCATGTGTCGTAATTGTAATACGATCAATTTCATCTAATCGTTCTATCACTTCTGGATGTAATTTAACTGCACATTCCGCAGCTGTTTGTGCATGGAATTCTGCTGGATATGATACTTTAAACAATACATTTTCCATTACATAAGAATCTAAAGGTCTTGCTAATTTTAATTCTTGTTTATTAAACAGTACATCTTGGAATCCCCATCCTGGTGCAGATAATGCTGTTGGGTAACCCATTTCACCTTTTAGAGCAGTCATTGCAAGATGAACACCGCGGCTCGTCGCATCACCTGCTGCCCATGATTTACGTGAACCAGTATTTGGAGCATGACGGTATGTACGAAGACTCGAATTATCAATCCACGCATGTGATAATGCATTAAAGATTTCTTCACGTGTTCCACCAAGCATTTTCGCAACTACAGCCGTCGTCGCTACTTTTACGTATAATACATGGTCAAGACCAACGCGATTTAAGCTATTTTCTAAAGCAAGTACACCTTGAATTTCATGTGCTTTAATCATCATTTCAAGTACATCTCGTACTTTTAATGGCTCTTTCCCTTCTGAAATACGAACGCGGCTAATGTAATCTGCAACAGCTAAAATCCCGCCTAAGTTATCTGATGGATGTCCCCATTCTGCAGCTAGCCATGTATCGTTATAATCTAGCCAACGAATCATACACCCAATATTAAAAGCACCTTTTACTGGATCAAGTACAAATGACGTTCCCGGTACACGTGTACCATTTGGCACGATAGTCCCTGGTACAACTGGCCCTAATAATTTCGTACACTCCGGGTATTGAAGTGCTAAAATTCCACATCCAAGCGTATCAAGTAACACATAGCGAGCTGTACTGAACGCTTCTGAGCTTGTCACCTCTTTGTTTAATACATAATCCGTAATCTCTTCTAAAATTGCATCTTTTTGTTTAATTTCATTTGTTTTAATCATGCTATTCTTCCCTTTCTGTCGAAAATTCGTTATTATTAAGGATGGGTGTCGGTCAAACACCCACCTGGCGGGCGGCTCTAACAACTCCCCAGTTGTTTTTATTTGCTAAGCACATGTCGCTCGCCGATATAATTTACACGTGGACGGAACAATCGATTATTTGCATGTTGCTCAATCACATGCGCACATAAGCCCACCGTTCTTGAACTGAAAAAGATTGGTGTATATAGTTGAATTGGAATACCTAACATCCAATACACTGGAGCTGCATAATAATCTAAGTTCGGATAAATGCCTTTTTCCTTCTCCATAATCTTTTCTCCAGCTTCACACATTTCATATAATGAATAATCACCTTTTACATCACATAACTGTTTTAAAGCTTCTTTCATCATAAGTGCCCTTGGATCCATCTTCTTCATATAAACGCGATGTCCAAATCCCATGATTTTTTCTTTGTTATATAATTTCTTTTGCAGTAACTCTTCAAATTTCTCAACATTACCTGCCTCTAACAGCATGTACATAACCGCTTCATTTGCACCGCCATGTAAGCTTCCTTTTAAAGATGCAACCGCACCTGTTAAAGCACCATATAAATCTGATTGAGTAGATGCAATCACGCGTGCTGTAAAGGTAGAATTTGGCATTTCATGTTCGCTATATAAAACTAAGGAACGATCGAATATTTTCTCTTCCAGCTCCGTTGGTTTTTTTCCAGTTAACATATAAAAGAAGTTCGCACTATACGATAATTCTTTTAGAGGTTGCACAGGCTCCTCATTGTTTAAAATATGGTAACTATTTGCCACAATATTCGGCACTTTGCTTAATAACTTATAACCGCGATCTTTATTCACTTCTAACGAACGATTTTCAATATCGTTATCGTAACCTGCTAATGCCGATACACCTGTACGTAATCCGTCCATCGGATGTGTCTCTTTTGGCAATGCTTTTAAAACATTAAACACACCTTCTGGTACTTCATATTCTTCCTTCAATTTCTTTTCAAGCGCCTGTTTTTCATCCTCATTTGGCAGATGTTCTTCTAGTAAAAGGTGCACAATATCTAAATACTCTTTTGTCTTTGATAGTTCAATTAAGTCATATCCTTGAATAACAATTTCACCTTTTACTGTGTCAAGAAACGAGATTTTCGTCTCCGCTGCGACTACACCATCTAATCCCGGGGAAAATTTTTCTTCAGCTTTCATTATCATTTCCTCCAATCCTAATAGATCTTCGTGCACATAACTGTAAGCCTTTACAATATCGTGAAACTACATTTCTATTTCAATGTATCAGAGTTTTTAGAAGATTTCAATTTATTTTATAATGATAAGTTTCCTATACTTTTCCTACTGTAACAAAACTGTTTTTGAAGAATAACGTATAAGTTTTTTACCAGTAAATTCCACAGTGCTTTGTTTTCTTTTAAACCTAAATATATTAATTTTCAATATAATCCTATATAAAGCTAGTAAAACAAACTATTCACTTCCATATATTTATTATCTTTTTAAACACAGAAAAAAAGCGAGTTGTATCTACATCCAACTCGCTTACACATATTTTATATACTGCTATTAATACAATATAATTTTCATATAAAATATTTTTATTTTTAATAAAGTTATTATTTTATATAATTAAATTCAATTTCATCCATTTCCATATGATAACTTACTACTAAATCATAGTCTTGGAAATACCAAATGTCATCTGCATCGATGAAAAATTGGATTCCATCCTGTTCAGTAGATGCAGCTATATCTTCTAGTTCCTCAAAAGCTAACCCTAAAGAATAACCAGATTGAATGGTACTATTACCACCATATCACACAACAAAACGTACAAAATCACCGCTCTGTAAATTCATTTCTTCTTTAAACCATTGCACGGCTTTAGGTTCAATTTGAATGTTCATCTTATTGCCCCCTTATGCAAGTTCCTTTTTGGTTAATCGCTGTTTTACAAAAAACATAAAAATCAAGAGTGCTACCACTCCTGATATCGCACTACCTGTAAATAAAATACGATAACCGAAAAGTTGTGAAACAAACCCTAGTAAAATAGCACCAAGTCCAATTCCTAAATCGAATGCTGTATAGAAAGAAGCATTTGCAATTCCTCTTTTACTTGGATCAATAATTTTGAGCATCGCAGCTTGCAAAGTTGGTTGTGCTAAACCAAATCCTACTCCATATAAAATAGCTGCTGCTACTACTCCCATTAGTCCATTTGAAGCTGTTAAAACAAATATAGCTAACACTGTTATAAATAAAGATGGAACAATTATTAATACTTCTCCATATTTATCTGATAATTTCCCTGAAATCGGTCTGACGATTGTTAGTGCAATTGCATAAACAAGAAAGAATGTACCTGGGTTCACATCAATAGATGTTGCAAACAATGGTAAAAATGTTGTAATTCCTCCATAGGCAAATGCTAAAAAGAAAATAACAATCGCAATAGGTAAAATAGATTTTTCAAACAACTGTATTTTTCCTTTTTCTAATTGTGGTGTAAACTGTATTTTTGTCACAAATGTGAGAAATAATGCAACGAACGACAATAATGTAGATAATAAGAATAGGCCCTGGAAGGAATAACTTTGTATCATCCACAAACCAATCATTGGTCCAACTGCCATTGCAATCGTCATTGCCATCTCGTACCAACCCATTCCTTCCCCTCGTCGAGAGTTTGGAATAATATCAGTAATAGCAGTTCCAACTGCAGTCGTAGAAACAGCCCATGTCAAACCGTGAATAATCCGTAAAACAACTAAAGATGCAATACTTACTACCCAATTGTATGAATACATCGTAATACCAAAGAAGACTAGCCCCAAAATGATAAATGACCTTCTTCCGTACCTATCTAACATCCCTCCAATAATTGGACGCGCGATAACAGCTGATATCGTAAACATTCCCATCATAATTCCAACCTGAGATTCACTTCCTCCTAGTTCCTTTATAAATAATGGGAGTGTTGGAACAAGTAAATAAAATCCTGTAAATAAAAATAACATCGCTAAAGTCATTTGAATAAATGACTGAGTCCATAATCGCTCCATAAAAAATACCTCCATATAACCTGTATCAATACTATTTACACTCGTATTGTACATTTTTAATGGTATATTTCCCTCCGTATATAGACGTATTTTTAAATTTAAATGGTCTACCATCGATAGATTGAGTTGGTCTTACGACTTTGTACTTAGTTCTACTGGATAAGACTTACTTATACATATAAAAATAATAAAAACAAAGCCAGCTCTTTTTCAGAGCCGGCTTTGTTTTTCTAGTTAACATATTATTATTGACCACCATTTTGATTTGCGTTTGTTTCACCTTGAACATTTCCAGTGCTCGGTGGATTTGGACTAACTTGGCCTTCACCGTCTCCGCCACTTGGTGGATTCGTACCACCTTGGTTATTTCCGTTTCCATTACCCGGCGGGTTCGTGCCACCTTGGTTATTTCCGTTTCCATTACCTGGCGGGTTCGTACCACCTTGGTTATTTCCGTTTCCATTACCTGGTGGGTTCGTACCACCTTGGCCATTTCCGTTTCCATTACTTGGCGGATTTATATTACCTTGATCTTGACCATTTTGATCATTGTTCTTATTTTCTTCATTTTGTTCTTGCTCTTGTTTCTTTTTCTCTTCTTCCATTTGTTGTTTCTTTTGTTCTTCCTCTATTTGTTGTTTCTTTTTCTCTTCTTCTATTTGTTGTTTCTGTTGCTCATCATTTTTCTTCTGTTCATCTGAGTTTGAATTTGAACTTGAGTTTGAATTTGACGTGCTCGGATTTGGAGAGGAATCTCGTTTTGCACCTTTCACACGTAATTCATCACCCTCTTGTACAACACTGCTTGGCATTTTGAATTTTGCTTCGCTTGTGCCAAATTTACTCATCATCTCTTTAAAAATTTGTTGAGCAATTTTCGTATTTTTACTGCTTATATAATCTTCAGAACCATCTTTCATATATCCAGTCCAAACTGCCATTGTATATTGCGGTGTATAACCAGCAAACCAACTATCACGCGATGCACTAGCTGGTATACCATATTTCGCTAATTCTTTAGATGAATAATTTGTTGTTCCTGTTTTACCCGCAACATCTAATGAACTTACATTCGCTGCTGTACCTGTACCAGATTTAACAACAGAACGCAGCATATCTGTAATCATATACGCTGTATAGTCTTCCATAACTCGTTTTGATTTCGGTTCAAAACTTTGAGATTTCCCATCTGGATAAACTACTTTTTTAATAAAGTGTGGCTTTATATATTTACCATCATTACCAAATGCAGCATATGCCCCTGCAATTTCAGTTGGTGATACTTCATTCGTACCAATTGCAGTTGACTCAACCGCATCTTTTTTAAATGGAATACCTAAACTTTCTGCAAAGCTTTGTGCTTTACTTAGTCCTACCTCTTTTGCTGTTTTAATGGCTGGTATGTTACGAGACATTTTAAGAGCATCACGCATCGTCATCATACCTTTAAACGTTCTATCAGCATTTTGAACCTGTTGTCCTGTTGAATATTTATATGGTGAATCATCCAGTTGATGATAAGTTGGCCATTTTAAATATTCAATTGCTGGGCCATAGTCAAAAATTGGCTTCATTGTTGAACCTGCTGAACGTTCTAGTTCAATTGCCATATTGTGCCCTTTGAATGTCGCTTTATTTTCACCACGTCCACTACCGATAGCACGAATTTCTCCAGTTTTTGTATCCATAAATGTAAAAGCACCTTGGAATTTATCATTCGGATAACTAATACTATTTCCGTTTAAAAGATCATCAGCATACTTCTGTGCTTCCGGATCTAAAGTTGTATAAATAGATAACCCATCAGACCCAACGTTTGCATCCGGTAACTCCTTCTCCACTTCCTTCACAACAGCATCTATAAATGCTGGATATGGCATTTCTGTAATTTCTTTAGGTGGGAGGAGTCCCTCAGTTACAGGAACTTTTGAAGCTTCTTCCATTTGTTTTTTCGAAATATATCCATGACGATTCATTAAATGTAATACAACATTTCTACGCTCTGTTGCTCTCTCTACATTTTGTTGTTTGGTTGGATCATAAATACTTGGTCCCTTTGGTAACCCTGCAAGCATCGCAACTTCTGGTAAAGTCAACTCTTTTAATTCTTTTCCATAATAGTTTTCAGCTGCCGTCGCAATACCATACGAACGGTTTCCTAAGTTGATTTTATTTAAATACATTTCTAATATTTCATGCTTCGAATATTGTTGTTCTAACTTATAGGCTAAATATATTTCTTGTGCCTTACGTTTAGGTGTTTTATCCATAGATAAGAAATAATTTTTAATAACTTGTTGTGTAATTGTACTCCCACCTTGCGAACCATAGTTCCCAGTAAGACTGACTAAAATCGCGCGTGAAGTACCCTTAAAATCAACACCACTATGGTCATAAAAACGTGCATCTTCTGTAGCTAAAAATGCATTTTCTACTAATTTTGGTACTTGATCGTACGTAATATTCGTTCGTTTCTCTTTCCCATATTCATATATTAGATTTTTATCTTTATCATAAATTTTTGCTGATTGTGAATTAACAAGCTTTGATTTTTCAAGTTTAGGAGCATCTTTTATCATAATGAAAAAAGTAGTTACTCCACCTATGAGAGCTACGATTCCAAGTATTAAACACCCAATTAAAAACTTACGAAAAAACGATGTTTTCCCTTTCGTTTTTTCATTATTAGCACTTGGTTGCTTTTTCTTTCGCACTTGTCTTCGTTCTTCTCGAGAACGATAATTTTCTGACATGTTGCTTTCTCCTGCCTTTCAATCCTCTTGTTGATTTATCATCAATAAATAAGTCTACTCTTACAATGTTGTTTAATCAAAAAGGCCCCGAACACATTTTTGAATCACTTAAAAAATTCATATTTCGTTGTTTGCATTATCCACCTGTTTCTCTTGATGAAAAATATAACCCTATTAATCTATACGCTTGTAATAGTAAGAAGCATATTCTGTTCATACTGAAACTTGAGCTCGTATTCCTCCTTTTATTCTATATAAATCATTTCTTAAACACCTGTCTAAAATGTCTTCATTGTCAAAGCTTGTATCAAAAAGATACAGACACCACTAATACATTTAAACAATGGTTTCTCCCATGTTCTATATTGACACCCTGTTCCTAAACTCTTAGCCACAAATTGTAAGCTGGTAATTGCATTAAAACTAAATAATTTCTTAACTTAGCTTTGATTATATTCCGGATTAGTTGTACAAAAACTGTCATTTAAAACATAACTTCCTTCTACACAATCGTTAGCGACAAATCAATAGTGAGAATAAAATATCATAACAATATGAATTTCGTGTGAACTTCTAATAAAATGAATCAACATAGCTAGTGAAGGAGGTAATTATGATATTTTATCTAACAACATATATACTATTCACAATGTACGATTCAGTCAATACGTAACAAAATACACCCTAAATTCTACAACATGCTTTGTAGAATAGTTCTAACAAATATTACTATGTCATAAAATAGAAAAGTGACTGGAAATAACCCTTTACTTTATCTCCAGTCGCTTCTTCAAAAATCACCTATGCACACTACAACTTATAAAGTAAAAATCAGCGGCGTGTTTCTTCATCACATACCAATTATTAGTCCTCACTAATCGGACTTTTACTGATAGTTCCCCCCTATATAATTCCTTTTTAGGGTTTTACCGCCTGTTAATAGCAGGATAAACAGTACAAAACAGTTATCAACTTGCCCTTCTCCTACCATAAGTAAACATTACGCATCGAAATACATCCTCTTAAAAACCCGAAACAATTTTACATAAAATTACAGTAAAATGCTTTTCCCTAACAGGAATTACATGCTGAACAGTGATGTTATAAGAACCTGTTTCCTCTCTTTTTTGTTCAACAATTTCATTTAAAATATGTGCTAGAGAATCTTCCTCTTCCAATATTATATCTATAAATTCTTGTTCATTCATATTCTCCACTCCTTCTCAACGACTATATTTCGACCAGATAGCAGGATTTTCCTTTATTAATATCTAAATATATTAAAGAAGGGAGATGAACTAACATGACTTTATATCCAGTAATTTCTAAAAAATTAGTCGCTGTAGGTTATAATCCATCATCTATGATTTTACGAATTGAATTTAGAAATGGTACATATGATTTTTACGATGTACCGGAAAGTATATACAAAGGATTACGAAACTCACAATCCAAAAGCTATTATCATGACACTTATATTAGAAATTCTTATCGTCACACAAAAATTTAAACAGTCTACAGGATAAACAAAAACGATTTATTTCATTGTATAAAAAATATTTTATGTAGAATAAAAAAGGTATTACGTTGTTTAAACAACGTAATACTTTTTTACTTCCGATTATTATTTAATCACTACATGTTCCTCTTTAATCCAGCTACTTTGCCCAATATCAATTGCCCCATCTTTTCTATCCCAAACACGATAAGAAATTGAACCATCAATCACACCTTTAAAGTTTATACATTCAGGTTCTGCATAATAATTAACTCCATATCCAGCAGGGTATTTTGAATATGCACAGAACCACTCTACATCAAAGTGATCTAGTTTCGCCCACTGTTTTTCATTCCCTAATCTAATCATATCCTTACCTTCGCCGCCCCAATATCCTTCAAATATAAGATAAGGAATTTTATTAGTGATACGTCCAGTAAATATAGGTTTTTCAGAATTCTCATATAAATTAACTCCATAACCTTCAGGGTATTTTGAAAGAGCACTCCCAATACCTACTGTTTGTCCGGAATCTTTTTTTGTCTGACTTACATCATCTATAAACCAAGAAAGTGACTTATCGCCAACCAAATAATTCAAATCAACTGCCCCAATCCCTTTAACATTCCCTGTTTCAGTATATTGCCATATATCACATGGATAAGCTGGTTTATTCCCCCCGTAACGTGGAATCCATAGGAAATCCGATTTCACTCCTCTTAAACCATATTTATTATACATGTGATGACCTACGTATAATCCAACTTTCCACCCTGCGGCTTTACAAGTATCTATAAATACTTGAGATGCTTCAGCTAGCTTATCCGGTCCGCAACTTTTTAACGTATCATCTTCAACATCAAGAACAAGAAATTTAGCGTTTGAACTTACTCTTTCCATAAAATCTTTCGCTTCTACAACTGCATCCGTTACAGAAACATAGCATCCATAAGCATATGCAGCATGTGGTATACCATGTTGTTCCAAATTTGTTACATAACTTCTATACCTCTCATCAACTGTTCTAGAACCATACTGTACACGACATATAGCAAACTCAATTTGCGGTGCAGCCACATCCCAATCGATATTACCGTTCCACTTAGAAATATCAATAATATATTTGTCCATTACTACTCTTCTCCTTTTGTCATACTGTATTTTAATAGCTAAAGTGATACTTCTAGATTCGATATATTCCTGCAATATGTATATATTAAGAATCGATTAAAATAGGTGTTTGTTTTGCTAATTCTATCTAACAATTGACGAGTGGTAAATTAAAATAAATTAATACTATACTTATAGTATTAAGCATCTATACTAAACATTAGTAATATTCAATACAAACATTATCAATTTTCTAAATAAGTTAACTATGTTATATTAATACTACGGTTACTATTACCGTTAAATCCTTGCTCCCTTCAAGGGTTTAACATACTCTCCTAATCCAATATATATAATGGAAAAAAGAATCTGTGGCAGATTCTTTTTTCTCGTGGACACTTACTAAGTCAACTGTAACTTTACTTTGTATGACAGGAACATATAAAAAATAAATCTCCAAAATGCTAAAAAGCATCCTATTGGACGCTTTTTATTTCATAACCATTTAACTTTCCAATACCAAATAAATCGATTTCTGTATCAGTTATTTTCGGGATGAATTTCATTATTTTTGTCCTACCTTGGAAAACTTCCCCTTCAGTAGTAATAAATTCAAATACTGGTTGTTCATTTTTCTCCATTGCTTCAATGAAGAGTGTATATTTATCAGTAGTTCCGCGTATAATGACTTCCCAGTCTAAATAGTCATCAATCCTTACATAAGCTATTCGAAAATCGATTTCTTCTTTTCTCTCTCCTAAATAAGTAATCTGTTCTACTTCAAACTGTGTCATTTTACTCCCTCCCTTTTATTACATATTCGACAGGAAAGAAGAAAAACCTACACCATAA
>NZ_JAJJBY010000025.1:0-66159 GCF_022625245.1 Bacillus sp. TL12
TTTGGTCATAAAAAAACACCTCCAATTGTTAGTTAGTGTCCAACAATTGGGGTGCAGTTCACAATCAGGCTCCGTCTTTTCAGCGTATAACGAATTACAAAAATTTTAATTTGAAAATTTTTGTAACTTTTTGTTTTTTTATGTCATCTTTATTATAAATTAAAGAAATGATTCTATTAAATGTTTGTTCTTTCTTCATCATATGCAACGCTTCTACTCCATAAAGTAAATAACAGCAGTTAATAAGGGTGTTTTATTTTGCATTAGGGGAGAAAGGGATATCGCCACATGTCCTTTACTAGTTTAAATAGGAGGAAGTTTTGAAGTGCAAACAAGAGCAGTGAAAATAGAGGAAATCTATCAAGAAGTATTAGACGGTAAAAGAAGTAGGTTCCCGGCGAATACATGGAAAGAAGATGACAATAGAGATCTATCTAGAAGAGTAACAAAATATTTAATTGAAACAATTTTAAAGTGGAATGAAGAGGATATTAAACAAAAATGGAATACGCCTTTAATTATAAAATATCGATTACTCGGTGCGCTCAAACATGGTTATGATAATAGTCCCTATAAAATGATTGAAGACTTATATCCCAATAGATTTAAAGAGTGGGAATTTGGTATGGCACCTTTAAATTTTTGGACTAAAGAAAAAGCTCTTGAAGTATTAAAATGGACTATTGAAGAAAAAGAACAGCTAAGTAAAGTACAACTACTAAAGATATACGGAAAAAAATGGATAAAAGAAAATAAACTCAGTGCGCCATTAGTTATGTATTGGAATGGTAGCCCTTATGCAATGATAAACGCTTTATATCCTAATAAATTTAAAGAATGGGAATTTAGTATGACTCCAAACAAGTTTTGGACCAAAGATAAAGCATTAGAGGCACTAAGATGGACTATTGAAGAGAAAGAAAAGTTAACTCCTGCTCAATTATTACAAGTTTACAGTGTAAAATGGCTAACTATTCATAAATTAATCTCTCCTTGTCAGATATTATGGAAGAACAGTCCGTACTCTATGCTCAATGAATTATATCCGGATCAAAATAAAGAATGGGAATTTAAATTTACACCTACCGGATTTTGGACCGAAAAAAAAGCATTAGAGGCGCTGAAATGGACTATTGAAGAAAAGGAAAAACTAACAGAGGAGCAATTACTATCTACTTACACACAAAGGTGGTTAATAAAACATAAATTATGGACGCCATTAAGAAGGTATTGGAATGGTAGTCCATACGAGATGTTAAATGCTTTATACCCAAATCACTATTCAAAAGATATGTTAAAAGGTTATAAAAATAAATAATGATTACTAATACATAGGAACGAGCAAAAAGACCATCGCTATCAACCTAACGAAATTGAATACCTCAAAAACAAAAAATTTGAATCTGTTAATAAGGATTAAAAAAGAAATATTAATAAATTTTAAAACGTTAGTTTGTGTCTTTTTTTGTAGCTATTAATATAAACTGAAATTGAATTTTTAGAAGAATATGAAATCAATCAAAAAGAAATGATGATTATATTAGAAGTCCCACGTATAGTCATAAACTATCAAGTTTAAGATGAGTTAACAAAAAATTTGCTTTAAACAATTCCTAACTTAATTATAGGAAAATAAAAAACTTAATTAGAGGAGCGAAATTATATGTCACCTTTACGCGATGAAGCATTAAAAATGCATAAAGAAAAACAGGGCAAGATCGGTGTTTATCCTAAAGTTAAAGTGCAAAATTCGACAGATTTAAGTCTTGCTTACTCACCAGGCGTTGCTGAACCATGCTTAGAGATTTATAAAGATGAAAGTAAAGTATATGATTATACAATGAAAGGGAATCTCGTTGGAATTATATCCGATGGAACTGCAGTACTAGGTCTTGGGAATATTGGGCCTAAAGCAGCTATGCCAGTAATGGAGGGAAAAGCTTTACTTTTCAAGTCGTTTGCTGAGATTGATGCTTTTCCTATTTGTTTAAACACTAATAATCCAGATAAGATTGTTGAGGCTGTTAAATTATTAGAACCAAATTTTGGGGGGATAAATTTAGAAGACATTGCAGCACCTCAATGCTTTGAAATTGAGGAGCGCTTACGAAGATCTAGTGATATTCCTATTTTTCATGATGATCAACACGGTACAGCTATTGTAACTATTGCTGGCCTAATTAATGCTCTTAAGTTAGCAAATAAAAAAATTGAAGATGTACAAATCGTTGTAAATGGCGCTGGTGCTGCTGGGATAGCTATTGTTAAGCTGTTACTTCATATGCATGTAAAAAATGTTATTTTATGTGACACAAAAGGGATAATATATGAAAACCGACCTGTTGGCATGAATACACTTAAAGAAGAAATAGCTCGTATTACCAACATAGAACAGAAGCGGGGAACATTAGCAGACGCCCTTATTGGTGCTGATGTATTTATTGGGGTATCAGCTGCAGATGTAGTTGATGAGGAAATGATTCGTTCTATGAATAATGATCCTATTATTTTTGCTATGGCTAACCCTACACCTGAAATTATGCCTAATAAAGCAAAAATAGCTGGAGCACTAGTAGTTGGTACAGGTCGTTCTGATTTTCCGAATCAAGTAAATAATGTACTAGCATTCCCTGGAGTTTTTCGTGGAGCTTTAGATGTACAAGCAAAAGAAATTAATGAAGAAATGAAGCTAGCAGCTGTTTATGCAATAGCTGAGTTAATTTCAGAAGAAGAGCTTCATGTAAACTATGTCATTCCAGATCCGTTTGATCCTAGAGTGGTGCCGCATGTAGCATATGCTGTTGCGCGTGCTGCAATGGAAACTGGTGTTTCAAGAAAAAATATCAGTATGGCTGAAATTAAAAACAACCTATTAAGATTAACAGAAGAGGCAAATGTATTGAAATAAGTATTTGTCTTGAGAAAAGAAAATGTCATGGAGCAAAGATTGCATGTATTTGAAACAGGCTATCCCGACTAAGATAGCCTGCTATATTTTTAAAATTTTTTAATTGTTAATGCAGTTATCTTGAAGTTTTGACACCAAGATGATTTTTCTAATACTTAATATTTTTTGTAAAATCATGTACTTTTTGATTAGATTTTGTAGTATTAATTATAAATTAAAGATACGTTTCTATTAGAATAGGTTTGAAAGCGTTTCGACTCCCCTTATAAAGAAATTGCCAATTTCTTTATAAGGGGAGTTTGCATGATGGTTTTTTATTAGCTTAGATTCTTTTACTTACAGGCTATTTATATAGATTAGTAGTGAGAAAGCGGATAAATCCATGTTCTTAAGAAATTTAACAAAAAAGCACTTAATGACTATTGATTATTATCAGAGTGGATTTTTGCAAACATGTAAAGGACGTGTTTATAACTTTGGTTTAAATCAACAAACCCTTATTTTAATAGATGAATAGCAAAAGGTCTTCTACTTAGTTCTTAGCGTATAAAACGTTAAAACATGTATGTTACTCTTTCTATTATCTATAAAATACATATATATCTAGTTATTTGTAAATAAAATGGAAACGAACAAAATCTTAAAAGGAGCGAACTTGAATGATGATTGTTCTTCAGGTAGTTTTAGCAATTTTTATTTTAGTAGGGGGATTCATAAAACTTTTCCGTATACCTTTTCAGATTGAACATTGGCAACACTATCAATATCCATTATGGTTCATGTCTATAATCGGTTTTGTTGAAATTGTTGGGGCAATAGGAATAATCGGTGGTATCTGGAATCAATACTTAGCACTGGGATCAAATATATTATTAGTAGTTCTCATGGTCGGAGCCATTCATGCTCATATTTTTCGGGCACATCAATCTATCTTAATGATTATTCCTGCAACACTCTGTTTAATATTATCTACGACGATAATTATTTGGAACTTAAATGTATTTTCTTAAACTTAATTATAAACTTCCACTTCAAATAATGGGAATTATATAAATAACAATTTTAATTGAATAAATATAATTTTAAAATAAATAATTATTAAAAAATATTATATAAGATTTATTTAAAATGGTGATTAGTTAAAGAGTATTAATGCCGAAAAAATTATCACCACTTTACTTCTCCTTTTAATGATTATGTGAATGGAAAGCCCCTTTATTTCTTAAAATGTACCCTTGTAAAGGACATGCAAAAGCCTAGGCAACTTTAAGAAGGTGATCTCTTGATTGCATAGGGATGACCTTTTTAAATTCCATTGGTATATGTAGTAAATCATATATTGTTTATTTTCTTTTTTTATTCATCTAGAGTCTTTAATAGAGACTTCATCTTTCAGAGGGCCTAAGAAAGATTCTTTGAGAGAGTTATCCCAACAGTTTCCTCTTCTTGACATAGATTATTGTAACCCTAGTTTCTTAACTGTTTTTTGGATATTAGGAGGCATATAGTGAACTTCTTGATCTGAGTGAATCAATACACCTTTTGCCCGATACTTACTTGTTCGTTACAAAAAGCTAACATCTCTCGCGAAATCTCATAAGGTATTTGAAGATAAAAGATTTTGAATCTCTCGAGCAAATAATTGTAATTCATCAGATACAAAAATAGACATACTAAAACGCCATCCTTTCCTATAATTCTACAGAAAGAATATCGTATTTTTTATTTTAGGGGGGAGTTTGTGTTATTGGCTTGATGGTGATGGGGTAAGATTAAATCAGTCTGTCCAAAATCAGAAAGAATTTATTCACCAATTGTTTGGGCTTACAGCATAAGATACGATTCCGTTAGGAATATATGCGTTTTATTCTCTTTCGTGTTATTTTTGTACCAGAACTCTAATGGGTGGGTTGAACAAGAAATAAGATACTAGTCTCGATATAGTTTACAATGTTTATTTCTACTGTACGGGATATCAACAAATTTTTTCAGAATAATAATTTCAAACCGATAAAATTTATGATAAAAGGAGCAAAAGCGAGTTATTATGAACAAACAAATAGGATTCATCGGATGCGGAAACATGGGTATCGCTATGATAGGTGGGATGATTAGCAAAAATATAGTTCCTTCGGATAAAATAATTTGTTCAGATTTAAATGTCATTAATTTAAAAAGTGCTAGTGAAAAATATGACATAGCTACAACTACTGACAACAATGAAGTAGCTAAAAGTGCTGATATTTTAATTTTATCAATCAAACCAGACCTATACTCATCAGTAATTAACCAAATAAAAGAGCAGATAAAACACGATGTAATAGTCGTAACTATTGCTGCAGGAAAAAGTATTAAGAGTACTGAGAATGCCTTTGGCAGAAAGTTAAAGGTTGTTAGAGTAATGCCTAATACACCTGCTCTTGTTGGAGAAGGAATGTCTGCGTTATGTTTTAATGAAATGGTTACAGAAAAAGATCTAGAAAATATACTAAATATATTTAATAGTTTTGGTCAAACGGAGATAGTAAATGAAAAATTAATGGATGTTGTAACATCTGTAAGTGGTTCTTCTCCAGCATATGTATATATGTTTATAGAAGCCATGGCAGATGCTGCTGTACTAGATGGTATGCCAAGAGCTCAAGCATATAAATTTGCAGCTCAAGCTGTATTAGGTTCTGCAAAAATGGTACTGGAAACAGGAATACATCCAGGCACACTTAAAGATATGGTTTGTTCTCCAGGTGGAACGACAATAGAAGCTGTAGTAACACTAGAGGAAAAAGGTTTAAGAACAGCTATCATTTCAGCTATGAAACGTTGTACTCAAAAATCTGTTGAATTATCCAGTTTAACTAATAAATAAGAAGCTTCGTTTAGGGGTAACGTCACATCCATTAATTTAAGCCATTTTTAAAGTTAAAAGCCTGTTGCTATTATCTTATAGGGGAGGAGGACCGTAACATGGCCTTCCGCTACTGTACTCTAAGCTGGAATAACCTAAATTAGTATATAATTTACATAAACAAATAAAGAGTGTATAAAAATTTGTAATCGGAGGATTTATTATGTCAAAAAAAGTTCCTTCTTCCTTTATCATAATTATAGGATTAATGCTATTTGCATTGTTTTTTGGAGCAGGAAATTTAATTTTTCCACCTATGCTTGGTCAAATGGCTGGAAAGAATGTATGGATAGCCAATGCAGGTTTCTTAGTTACCGGAGTTGGTTTACCATTGCTAGCAATAACAGCATTTGTTTTTTCAGGTAAAAATGATTTACAATCTTTAGCTAGTCGTGTACATCCGTTGTTTGGTATTGTATTTACGACTGTTCTCTATCTAGCAATTGGTCCTTTTTACGCTATCCCTAGATCTGGTAATGTATCGTTTGAAATTGGAATTAAACCTTTTTTATCAAATGATGCAAGTCCTGTTACATTAATCATATTTACAATCTTATTTTTCACAATTGCATGCTTGTTATCACTTAATCCTACAAAAATTATTGATGTAGTTGGAAAATTTTTGACTCCTATTAAATTGACATTTATCGGATTGCTCGTAGTTGTAGCTCTTGTTCATCCGATTGGAAGAATTCAAGCACCTTTTGAAGGGTATACATCACATGCATTTTTTAAAGGTTTTCAAGAAGGTTATTTAACTCTGGATGCTCTTGGAGCTTTTGTTTTCGGGATTATTATTGTGAATGCAATTAGAGAAAAAGGGGCTACCACTAAAAAACAGCTTATGATTGTTTGTGCAAAAGCAATGGCTATTGCTGCTACACTCCTAGCTCTTATCTATACTGCCCTTTCCTATATGGGGGCTTCTAGTGTTGAAAAACTAGGTCGTTTAGATAATGGGGCTGAAGTTTTAGCAAAAGTTTCGGACTATTATTTTGGTTCTTACGGTGCAATTTTATTAGGTTTAATGATTACAGTAGCATGTTTGACCACAAGCGTAGGACTTATCACTGCTTGTTCTTCTTTTTTTCATGAATTATTTCCAAAGATCTCTTACAAAAAATTTGCCATTATTTTGTCTGTTTTCAGTACACTAGTTGCAAATATAGGATTAACACAATTAATTACGATTTCAATCCCTGTATTAATGACTATGTATCCAATTGCTATTACCTTAATATTCTTAACATTTTTACACTCTGTATTTAATGGTAGATTTGAAGTATATCAAGGGAGTTTGATATTAACATTTATTATTAGTTCATTTGATGGCTTAAATGCTGCTGGAATAAAAATCGAAATAATTCATAAGTTTTCCGCCCATTTTCTCCCTTTGTATAGTGTAGGTTTAGGTTGGGTACTTCCAGCTATTATTGGCGGTGTATGTGGTTATATTTTTAGCGTATTACGGAAGAAAAATACCCTTAGTTCTGGTGAAATTCGATTAAATAAATAATTTATTTATTATGTATGAGATATCACTAAATTCCTATCAGGCTAATAAAACTAAGCATCTCTTTAGAATGAAAAAATCTGTTATTCTTTGTTTTGGGAGTCACTCAAAATATCTACAATCTATTTATAAATAAATTGCAGCTGATTTTTGTTGAACATTGGATGAAGGAGAAAAAATAGAATCTATTCCTATAAAGATTCTCAAAAAAGCACCGATATTTTTTCTGAATATTTTAAATCTACATGATGTAAAGTTTTGGGATAGCTAATATCTAAGTAAATTTATATATACCACAAGAATTAGAAAAACATACCTTATTTTTTAAAGGGGATACAGAGAATATGAGTAAGTTATTAAAAAAGAAATCTGTTACACAATTGTTAGAGCATAATCAAAGTAAGACCTTAACAAAAACATTAGGAGCATTTGATTTAATTATGTTAGGAATAGGCTCGATAATTGGAACGGGAGTTCTTGTGTTAACTGGATTAGTAGCAGCAAAAGATGCTGGTCCAGCAGTTATTTTTTCATTTGCACTTGCAGCGATTGTTTGTACATTTATAGGATTATGTTACGCAGAAATTGCTTCTACACTCCCAACGTCAGGTAGTGTATATACGTACTCCTATGCAACAATTGGTGAGTTTGTGGCTCATTTAGTAGGTTGGACGTTACTCTCAATATATATTGTGGCAACAGCGGCAGTCGCTGGTGGATGGACAGGATATTTCCACAATTTAATAAGTGGCTTTGGATTAGAGATACCCAAAGTTCTATTAACGATTCCATCGCAAGGTGGTATTGTGAATCTACCAGCGGTAATCATTACATTGATATTAACATGGATGTTATCGCGTGGTACGGAGGAAAGTAAACGTATCAATAATACAATGGTATTGATTAAAATTGGAATGGTTGTATTATTTATTTTGGTTGGTATATTCTATGTAAAGCCAGAGAACTGGGTACCGTTTGCACCATACGGTTTAAGTGGAGTTTTTGCTGGTGGGGCAGCCATATTATTCGCTTTTACGGGCTTTGATATATTAGCAACTTCAGCAGAAGAAGTAAAAGATCCGCACCGTAATCTTCCCATCGGTATTATTGTATCGTTAATCATATGTACACTTATTTACGTTATAGTATGCCTTGTTATGACAGGGATGGTTTCCTATAAAGAATTAAATGTACCTGAGGCAATGGCTTATGTAATGGAAGTGGTAGGACAAGGAAAAGTTGCTGGTGTAATTGCTGCAGGTGCTGTAATTGGCCTTATGGCTGTTATTTTCTCGAATATGTATGCAGCAACACGAGTATTCTTTGCAATGAGTCGTGATGGACTGTTACCAAAATCACTTGCGAAGGTTAATAAGAAGACTGGAGCACCCACCTTTACAATTGGATTGGCGGGAATAGGAAGCTCTGTGATAGCTGGATTTATTGATTTGAAAGAGTTGGTTAATTTGGTTAATATCGGTAGTTTAGTGACATTTGCGCTAGTTTGTGTATCAGTTATTATCCTCCGTAAATCACACCCAAGTTTAAAACGTGGATTTATGGTACCGTTTGTACCTGTATTACCAAGCATTTCAATTATATGTTGTGTGTTCTTAATGCTAAATTTACCGTTAAGAACATGGTTGTACTTTAGTATTTGGATTACTATTGGGGCAGTAATATATTTCATTTATTCGATAAAACACAGTACTTTAAATGAGGAAACGATTTCAAAAGCACATGATAAAATAGCGAGATAATAACCACAGGAAATGCTATTAATAATCATATCGATAGTTGAGTACTATAGAAGCTGACTTCTGTTGAATACAGAAGTCAGCTTCTTGTTGTTACATAACTTAATTCAGCTAGTTTACTTCCGAATGAAGTTGATTACATAGTAGAACATACAAATATCCCTTTTAAATCATTGATTAAACCAATTTATGAATATTACTACACAACCTATAAAAAAATAAATAAAAGTATTAAAGTGGCTCCTATACATGACGTTGTTGTAATGAGTGCATTGGTTACCCTGAATTCTTTCAATATATGAATGGCGAAATGGAAGTTGATTTAACGAATTATCCGAAAGAATTCTCCTTCCCCAAGCGTGTGCAGGGCGATAGCCCAACGGTAGGTAGGAGATGAATTTCGGTTTGGCGCAGCTAAAAAGCACTTAACTTTGCTTTTTATTTTTTTGTTCTGACTTTCTATTATTTTCATATTGTCTGCTTGTCAAAAAGAATACAACGGTAAATATGTACAATGGGGTGACACTATAGACAGTATTAATACAGATAAACTAGAGAGAAATAACATTTCATATAAAGTTGAGGATAATAAAGCATACATTCCCAAAAATGAAAAACGAGTTGAATTCTCATAAATAATTAACGGTAGGGAACTGAATTTTTTGTTTAGGAGGTACTTTAAAATATTAGCTTGATGGGCATGTGGTACTACCATATATATAGATTCATTAAGAGTAAAAAACTATGCTATAAATACATTCGATAATATGCATATAATTTGCAGGAAAAAGAATAATGACTGGCGAAATTTTACAACATATGGATTGAAATAAGGAGTCATGTTATATGAATTTAGAAAAAACAAAGCCAGTAAATGAAGAATTAGCGGAGTTAAAAGAACTTGTAAAAGAATTGCATGGTAGTGTGCATCAACTACAAAGTGAAGTTCAACAGCTTAGGCATGAAAGACCGGTTGTAGAAGTGAAAAAAGGTGTTCAACTATCACCGGCAATCGTTGGACAAATTGGCGGTATGATTTTAGGGGAACTGGCAATTATTGGGGTATTTTGGTGACAAAAAGTTTGCAGCATATTGCTGCAAACTTTTTTACAGAATTTGTGAGCGGGAAAGCCCACGCGCTTTAGCCGTGGGAGTGGTCAAATTAAATAACGTAAATATATATAAGCATGTGATAATAATAATGCAATGATTGTTAACGGAAAACCAATTTTTAAGAAATCAAGGTAAGAAAATCCATGTCCTTCGCGGTTAGCAATCCCAGCAACAACTACGTTTGCTGATGCCCCAATAAGCGTTCCGTTTCCTCCTAAACAAGCGCCAAGTGATAATGCCCACCATAGTACTTCAATTTGAGGAGAGTCAACAGAAAGTCCAAGTCCTGATGCTAAATCTTGAATAAGCGGAATCATCGTTGCGACAAATGGAATATTATCAATAGTAGCTGATGCCACGCCTGATACCCAAAGGATAAGTATGGCAGCAAAGCCAATATCGCCATTTGTTACATCAATCACTTCTTTTGCGAGGGATGAAATAAGGCCGATATCAATTAATCCGCCAACAAGAACAAAAAGACCAGCAAAGAAGAAAATCGTTACCCATTCTACATGAGCAAATACATCTTCTAATTCGTGTTGTTTCACACCAATCAACATGAGAAGTGTTGCGCCAGTCATCGCGATAACTGCGGCATCTACATGAATAATCGAATGAAGAACAAACCCGAGGATTGTCAAACCTAAAATGGAAAGCGATTTTAGGAGTAAGCTTCGGTCACGAATATAGTCCTTTTCATTTAAAGCCATAAGTTTTGTAATTTGTTCAGGTGTTGTTTTTAATTTTTTACGATACATCAAATAAATAATGCCTAATGTAACAATGGAAATAATAAGTACAATTGGTGCCAAATTGAGCAAAAAGGCATTAAAATCTAAGTGTTTATTAGCAGATCCAATCATGATGTTTGGAGGATCACCAATTAGCGTTGCGGTACCACCAATATTTGAAAATAATACTTCGGAAATCAAATAGGGAACAGGTTGTACCTTTAAAATTCGTGTAATCGATAGTGTAACAGGAACGATTAATAAAACGGTCGTTACATTATCTAAAAAGGCAGAACCGACTGCGGTTAGTAGGGATAGAAATAATAAAATTCGAATGGGTTTTCCGCCGGCTGTCTTTGCTGCTTTAATGGCTACATATTCAAATACACCAGATTGGCTCGTAATATGTACGAGAATCATCATCCCGATTAAAAGCGTAATGGTTTCCCACTGAATATGTGATGTGAAAGCAGTATGTAAGTCTACAATTCCAAAAATAATCATAATGGCAGCACCGAACAGTGCAATTACAGCACGGTTCAATTTCTCAGAAATAATAAATCCGTATATCACTAAAAATACAGCGATCGCAAAATAATATTGCAGGTTTGCTACTTCATGTGCTGAATGTTCCAACATGTCACCTTCTTTAAAATATGTATTAAATTGTCGAAATATATCCCTCTGCATAACCACTATTGTAGCAAATTCAAAACGAGAAAGAAAATAATTTGCAAAAGTGAAAAAGATTAATAAATTTCACATACTATTATAAAAATAAAAAACAAAATGCAAATTATTATGCAAAGCGAGCTTTGTCCTCTAATATAGAGATAGCAATTTACATTATTTTTGCGTAAAATGGTTTAAAGAGGTGAAATCCGATGGAAATAGTAAAAGATAGTGCTGTTATTCAACATGAAATCGAACGTTTTGTAAATAAAGATGTATATATTCATTTAGAAACGACAAATGGAGCATACGCTTCACATTTTAATGAAAAAATGATGACAGTGGGAGCATTCATTAGAAATGCAATTATTCGTTTTGAACGCGGGAAAATAACAGGAACTAATCCATACCGAGTAGGTCTTAAAATGGATCATGGCTGGGTATATGCAGAAGGTATTACGCATTGGGAAGTAGACGAGCAAGATCGTCTATTACTAGCGGGACATGACAATAAAGGTCGCTTAGCCGTAGCGCTTGAGTTAAGCTTAACGCCATTTAAATAAGAAGGAGGGGAAAGTATGGAAAGACACGTACTTGTTGTATTTCCGCATCCAGACGATGAATCGTTTGCAGCAGGAGGAACAATTAGTTTATTAAGAAAGCAAGGAGTACCTGTAACATATGCGTGCGGAACGCTTGGACAAATGGGACGTAACATGGGAAAGAATGTGTTTGCAAACCGTGAAACAATTCCAAATATCCGTGAAAAGGAATTAAAAGATGCATGTGAAGCGATGGGCATTGAGGATTTAAGAATGCTTGGTTTTCATGATAAAACATTAGAATTTGAAGATGTAGACTTTGTAGCAGATAAAATTGAAACGGTGATTCGCGATGTGCAGCCATCACGAATTATTACATTCTATCCAGAGCACGGTGTTCACCCAGACCATGATGCATTCGGTCGTGCTACAGTTCGTGCAGTATCACGTATGCCAAAAGAAACGCGTCCGGTTATTCATGCAGTTGCAATTACAAAAAATCGTGAAGAAGTATTAGGTGAACCAGATGTTGTTAACAACATTAGTGAAGCATTTGAACAAAAATTAGCAGCTTTACGTGCGCATCGTTCGCAAACAGAAGCGATGTTAGAAGAAACGGAAGTAAAACTGCAAAACAAAGATGCTGCAACATTAAAATGGTTACAAATTGAACAATTTTGGACTTATAAATGGGAGTAGGTTAGAAGAGCTTCTTCTAGTCTTCCTTACATACGAAAACGATGTCATATTGAGGCGTCGTTTTTTCTGTTAGATAGGCACTTCCTGCATGCAGGCCACATACACTACAGAAAATCTTGAAAAGAGGGGAGCCATATGTACTATTCATATGAAGACGTGTTCGGTTATTTTCGAGATGGTTATGAGGTAAGTGGTGAAGTGGTAGCGCTTGTTGATCCATATGTTGTACAAACATTGCAATCTATCGTTGGAAAAAGAATTGTAGTGGAAACAATTCGAGGAAGTGTAAATGGAACTTTGCGAAGTGTGAAGCCAGATCATGTTGTATTAGAAGAAAATGAAATACCGGTATTTGTGAGAATTCAGCAGATTGTGTGGTTTACACCTGAAAAATAGAGATGCTTTGTAGACGGATTGGATTATGAGAATGAAAAGAAGAGCCTACTACTTGATTAGTAGGTTTTTTATATACAAAAACTCATAATATATGTTAATCTTTGTAAATAGAAGCAATGAAAAATTAATGTTAATTCATACCCTCCTATAGGTATTAACATGAAGTAATCGAGGTGTTTCGTTTGTTGTTTAATGATCGTATTTCGATAATGGCCCCTCCAGTTCCGTAGCGAAGAAAAACTCTAAAGATCTGAGATTTTCTAAGTTATAGGAGGGTATTAGAAAATGAAAAAAGTCTCAGTACCATCGTTATGGTTAATGATTATTCTTGTGGCATTCCCACAAATTAGTGAAACAATTTACACACCATCTTTACCAGATATTTCGAAAGCGTTGCATGTCAGTAATAATGCTACGCAGCTAACGCTTAGCATTTACTTTGCAGGGTTTGCTTTAGGTGTATTTTGCTGGGGCTGGTTGTCTGATATAATTGGGCGTCGTCCAGCAATGATTTGGGGAATTGTAACTTATGGTGTTGGTAGTTTATTATGTTACTTGGCACATTCAATTGAAGTATTGCTACTTAGTCGTTTTGTACAAGCGTTTGGAGCAAGTACGGGTTCAGTTGTTACACAAACCATTCTTCGTGAAAGTGTAGATGGGCATAAACGACATGTCATGTTTGCGCAAATTTCAGCTGTCATTGCATTCACGCCAGCTATCGGTCCGTTAATTGGTGGCTGGATAGATCAAATATTTGGATTTAGAAGTGTTTTTCTTACTTTAGTTTTGATGAGTATTGGGCTATTGTTTTGTACTTGTATGAACTTGCCAGAAACTCGTACGAATGTAACCGCTAATAGAATAAATATTTTTTCTGTAATAAAACGAATGATTCGAGATCCAAAAGTCGTAGCATTTGGTGTGCTGATTGGAGGAACAAACGGTATATTATTTAGCTATTACGCTGAAGCACCGTTTATCTTTATCGAGTATTTTAATCTATCACCTGGTGTATTTGGTTTTTTAGGTATTGTAGTAGCTTTCGCTTCCATTATTGGAGCGCAAATTTCAAAGCGATTACTTTTAGTTTATAAACCAGAAAAGATTATTGATATAGGTCGCATCGTAATGACAGGAGGAACGATTATTTTATCAATCGTTGCTTTTGCTGGAACGATTGCAAATATGATATATATGATTCTTTTTCTTGTAGCTATATTTGTATTGCTATTAGGGATAGGGATTGCTTTGCCGAATTGTTTAAGCTTAGCGTTAGTAGATTTTCAAGATGTGATTGGAACAGCAGGTGCTTTATTTAGCCTAGGATATTATATAATTGTTACTGTTACAATTTGGGGAATGAGTCAGCTGCATACAGGTTTTTTACTTGTTATGCCTCTATATTTTCTTCTACTTGCAGTTGTCATGACAGTTCTAAGTCGGATGTTTATTTATAATAATAAGATTAAAAAATCTGCTTAAATATAAAACTACAAACATATAAGGTGAAAGGAGTCCTATAGATGAAATGGGACTCTTTTTTTTGCTTTGTGTGAAATTATGAATTCACATTGTTAGGAAAAGATTAGAGAAAGGGAAAGGAGTAGTTTTGAACATCCTTTCCCTTTAATGCTAGTATTTAGTATTCATGTAACAAACAAATAAATCGATTTTTTTTGATTTATTTGTTGAATTTATAATGAAACAGTGCATATAATATAAACATCAAAAAAAGTTGATAAAGGGAGTGGAGCGCGTGAAAGAAAACTTCGGACAGTTTGAAAAGAAGTTTAAAGCTCTTGCAGACAAAAAAAGATTAGAGATTATGTACGAGTTATGTCAACGCGGACAGACTTGTGTATGCGATTTAACTGAAGTATTTGGGATTTCGCAATCTAAACTTTCGTATCATTTAAAAATATTACTTGATGCAAATTTAATTGTAAAAGAAACAAAGGGAACATGGAGCTATTACGATTTAAATGATGAAGAAGTGAATAATTTGTTGTCGGAAGAACTTTGTTGTGTGTTCCGAAAAACTGGTAGAGGAAGTTGCTGCTAAGTTTTTTGTACTATATAAATCAAAAAAAATTGATTAATAAATTGAGGGAGGAATAGAATATGCAATATGTACATGTTGGGATTAATGTGACGAATCTGGAGAAATCGATTGAGTTTTACAGTAAAGTATTTGGAATGGAACCAGTGAAAGTAAAAGCCGATTATGCGAAATTTTTATTAGAAAGTCCAGGATTAAACTTTACTTTAAATGTAAGAGATGAAGTAAAAGGAAACCAAGTAAATCATTTTGGTTTTCAAGTAAACAAACAAGAAGAAATCATCTTGCATAAAGAGCGTTTAGAAAAAGAAGGGTTCTTTTCTCGTGAGGAAATAGATACGACTTGTTGCTATGCTGTGCAGGATAAGTTTTGGGTGACTGACCCTGATGGGAATGAATGGGAGTTCTTCTATACGAAGGCTGATAGTGAAATTCATAAAGTGGAAACGTCTAGTGTAATTCCTGATGACAAGAGTATAAATTCAACTTCATGTTGTTAAAACAAAAAGGAGAAAAAATGAAACGATTAGCGTTTTTAGATCGATATTTAACCCTTTGGATTTTTGTGGCGATGATAATGGGAATTGGAATCGGGTATGTATCACCCGGATTTGTGGATGGGCTGAATCATTTACAGGTAGGAACAACTTCTATTCCGCTTGCAATTGGGTTAATTCTAATGATGTATCCACCGCTTGCAAAAGTTCGTTATGAAGAGATAGGGCGCGTTTTTAAAGATGTAAAAGTACTCATCTTATCACTTGTACAAAACTGGATTATTGGTCCTGTCCTTATGTTTGCTTTAGCCATTATATTTTTACAAGATAAGCCAGAATATATGGTAGGGCTCATCATGATTGGCTTAGCACGTTGTATTGCAATGGTTATCGTTTGGAACGACTTAGCAAAAGGTGATACGGAGTATGCGGCAGGGTTAGTTGCTTTTAACTCTGTATTCCAAATGTTATTTTTCTCAGTGTACGCTTATGTGTTTGTAACAGTCATTCCAGAATGGCTAGGGATTGAAGGTGCTGTTATTGATATTACAATGGCAGAGGTTGCAAAGTCAGTCTTTATTTACTTAGGAGTTCCTTTTATCGCTGGCATGTTAACGCGTTTAATTTTTGTAAAAGTAAAAGGTCGAGAGTGGTATGAAAAAGTATTCATTTCAAAGATTAGTCCAATTACATTAGTCGCATTATTATTTACAATCATTGTGATGTTCTCATTAAAAGGCGATGTCATTGTTAGCGTACCACTAGATGTTATACGTATTGCAATTCCGTTACTGATTTATTTTATAGTAATGTTCTTTGTTTCTTTCTTTATGGGCAAGAAGATTGGGGCAAATTATGGGGTAACAACAACATTAGCGTTTACAGCTGGAAGTAATAACTTTGAATTAGCAATCGCTGTAGCTGTAGGGGTATTTGGAATTCAATCTGGAGCAGCATTTGCGGCAGTTATTGGACCTTTAGTTGAGGTGCCCGTTATGATAGCACTTGTAAATGTAGCACTATGGTTTCAGAAAAAATACTTTCAAAAACAATTGTAATAAAGGTGGAATTCACATGGAAAATAAAAAAACGATTTACTTTTTATGCACGGGTAACTCTTGTCGCAGCCAAATTGCAGAAGGATTTGGAAAGAAATATTTGGGAGACAAATGGAATGTATATTCTGCAGGGATTGAAGCGCATGGCGTGAATCCGAATGCTATTAAGGCAATGAAAGAAGTAGATGTCGATATCACTGAGCAAACATCTGATATGATTAATCGTGACATTTTAAATAAAGCAGATCTTGTTGTTACACTTTGCGGTCATGCAAACGATGTGTGTCCGACTACACCTTCGCATGTAAAACGTGTTCACTGGGGATTTGATGACCCAGCAGGGCAGGAATGGTTAGTATTCCAACGTGTTCGTGATGAGATTGATGAACGTATTAAGAAGTTTGCTGAAACAGGGGAATAATCTATATAGAAACGAGGCTGTCTTTAAAAAAATTTTTATAAACAGCCTCGTTCTATTTTTGGTGATGTTTTGTTGCACATTACATTTTGAACGATTTTTTTAATAGAATCATAAACCAAACTAGGGTAAGACCAATGAGAGAGTGAGAGAATCCGATTATGTAGGTTAATTCTTTAAAATTAGCACCATTTAGCTGAAGAAGCCCCCGAGTTGCCAGTGAAGAAAGGGTTAAAATTAATCCAATATTATGGACGATGAACCACATATTAAAACCCTTCACTTTATGGAATGAAAATGCTTTTGCTAATGCAAGGGCGATTAAGAAAAATAAAAAACCGAGTACGAGCGTATGAGTATGTAAAAGGTTCAGCAGTGTAGATCCTAGAATACCCTTTGATTTTGCGTATTCTCTAGCGAATACACCTGATAATAAACCGATGACTAAATATACGAACGATGCATAATATAATTTTTTCATTTTATACCTCCTGAAGTAAAATTCGTAATGTTGATTTTTGATTCGTAAATTCCTATTGTATTTTCAAATGTTATATAGCAAAAACTCCTAGTTGCCCAGGAGTCATGTTATATCAGATTAAAAATTATTTTATCATAATTATAAGGTATTTGATTATATGAAATAACCGAACTTTTTGTGAACAAAAAGAGAGTGTAAGAATTAGATTTAAAGAAAACGGCTCTTCATCGGCCTCAGAAGCATCCAATTAATTTAAGAATAAATATTGACACCATCAAAATTATGATATAATCTATTCCCGTAATGTAAAACGTAATGATTACTATTTTCATTTAATTGAACAAAGAAAATCAATAAAAATATGACGTAAAGGATAAGTGAGATGACACAGGAAATAGAGTTTATAAAATTTAATCCAACTCAAAATATGACGATTCTCGTTAAGACTAATCATCCAGTTATAGAGTATAAGACGATTGCAAAAAAAATTATGTCGTATGACAGCGTGTATGCAGAACAAGTAGGATTTATAGAAGAATCTACAAAGTATGAAGCCGACGCACATCTACAAATGGCTGGAGGTGAGTTCTGTGGTAACGCCTGTATGGCATTAGCAGCTTTTATTGCATCTAAAAAAGGACTGAAACACAATGATTTATCAGAAATATTATTAGAAGTTTCGGGTACAGACGAACTCATAGTGTGTCAAGTGAGAAGAGAGTTAGAGGAATATTATTGTCAAGTTACTATGCCTATCCCTAAAGAGATAGAACAGAAAACTATAAAGCATGAAGGAAATGATTTGGACATTGTTATAGTAAATTACCATGATTCTATTCATATTGTGATAGAAGTAGAGGTTATTAGTGAAGAAGTGAGAAAAAAAGCCCAAACATTAGCAAAATCACTGGCATTAACCTTAGACACTAAATTGATAGGTATCTTATTGTATAAATCAAATTCTAATGAATTGGCTCCACTTATCTATGTTCCACATCTTGATAGTATGGTATGGGAAAGGGGATGTGGTTCAGGTACTGCCTCTTTAGGAGCTTATTTGGCTTGGAAAAATCAAAAGGAGGTGGTTGCACATGTAAGACAACCTGGTGGAACTATTATTGTTGTCGCCAACTTTCATAAAGAAGAGTTAACAAGTCTTAAAATTGAAGGAGGTGTTGGGATAGTAGCACAAGGAAAAGCATTTATAACTGTTTAACTATTACATTGTATTGGAGAGAAAATGAATGAATGACTTAGGGGATTTTCTGAAATATTTGAGTAATTACCTAGAGAAATTTACTGCCTTGATAGGAAGATATGATCACACTATCAATGATTGTTTAGAGTTAGAGACCTTAATAGATGAATACTCACACTTTATTATAAACACAAGGAACAAAGAAATATGGGAGAAATTGCAGCAACAAGAACACAGTGATTTGAACCAACTTGCGGTGTCTTTAAGAGAAAAATCAGCGCTTTGTGTAGCTATTATGGAAAAATATCGTGCATTAAAGCTTCTTAGTGGAGTTGCTGAAATAACAGATTACTTTAAGAATATAGAATCGTGTATTGAAAAGGAATTTGGTAGTTTTCAAATTACTTCTGATTCCAAAGTATTACTAGTAGGGGCTGGTTCATTTCCAATGACACCAATATTAATTGCTAAGCGAACTGGAGCAGAGGTTGTTGGCATAGATATTGATGATGAGGCTATCAAACTTGGATTAAACGTTGTAGAAAAAATAGGTGCAGGATTAAATATTAGATTAGAAAGAATACCAGTAGAAAATCTTGATTTTACAAGAGATGCGACTCATATCATTTTTAGTTCAACCGTTAAACATAAATATGACATACTAGAACAATTACATACATTAACAAATGATAATGTAGTGGTAGCTATGAGATATGGTAATCAGTTAAAGTCTCTATTTAATTACCCTTCGAGGGAAGTTGATAAACAAAAATGGAATAAAGTTGATGATATATTGCGTCCAGATGATGTGTTTGATATTGAGTTGTATCAAAAAGTTTAAATTGCTTACTTATGAGAAAGGAAAGATTTTATGAGTGCTTTTAAGCGTGTCTTAGTATTAGGAACTGGTCCTACATCTATTCAACTTGCTGTAAATTTAAAAAAGAAATTGAAAAGTGACGTAGGGATTGCTGGAAGAGAATCAGCTCGTTCAGAGAACTTTTTTTCGGCTCTTAAACAAAGTAATCATCTAATTCGTGTAAGTATTCAAAATGAAAAACATCGAAATATGGAAGGTGAATGCTTCGTTGATCAAGTTTTTAAAGGGTATGAAACTATTAAGGGTAATTGGGATACCATTATTTTCTCTGTAACAACGGATGCGTATATTGAAGTAATAAAGCAGATTAATAAAGAACTTCTGAAACAAGTAAGGTGTATCGTTTTAATTTCTCCGACTTTTGGTTCAAATAGCTTAATAAGTAATTATATGAATCGTATTAATTCGGAAGCAGAAATTATTAGTTTTTCTACATATTATGGGGATACACGTTGGATGGAAGATAGCCCTTCTAATCATGTTTTGACAACAGCGATTAAGAAAAAAATCTATATAGGATCGACGGATTATCCATCTAAAAATGTCGACATGCTCTGTAAGGCATATGAACAATTAGGAATTATTCTAGAAATCATGAAATCTCCAATTGAGGCAGAAACAAGAAATATTTCTTTGTATGTTCACCCACCATTATTTATGAATGATTTTTCGTTAAGTGCGATATTCGAAGATTTAGATACCCAAAAATTTGTGTATAAAATTTACCCTGAGGGTCCAATTACACAATATTTAATACGTGATATGCTGGCCCAATGGAAGGAAATTATGAATATTGTAGAAAAAATGAAGATTAAAAGACTTAATTTGTTGAAATTCATGACAGATGATAATTATCCAGTAAGATTGGAAAGTCTATCTCGACAAGATATAGAAAACTTTAATCATTTAGAAGATATCTATCAAGAATATTTATTGTATATTCGTTATTCCTCATTATTAATTGATCCTTTTTCAGAACCAGATAAGAATGGAAAATATTTTGATTTTTCAGCTGTTCCAATTAGAAAAATGTTTGTCAACAGAGAAGGGTATTGGGATATCCCGAGAATGCCTAAGGAAGACTATTATCGTATTAAAATAATACAAGGAATTGCAAAATATTTAAGTTTAAATTGTCCAACAATAGATAAATTTATTAAGACATACGAGAGTAAAATTGAAAAAGTTGCTCAATTCTATAAAGGAGAATTATTATCTAATGCATATTATATTCAAAGTTTCGATGAAGATTTGAATATGATTTGTAGTGAAATAGGAAAAAATATTGAAGGTAAGATGGTGGAATAAGCTTTCACTTAAAGTAAATCACCACACTATTTAAATCGTAATGATTACTATTTTCGTATTTTGATTAATATGTTTGGAACGTCAATCATAGTTAAATAGCAAAATAAATTACATCTAAATTAAGAAAACGAAAGGGAGAGGAATACTTTGTTGATTAAAAGATTTAAGGTAGCGACTCTAGTTTCTTCGGTCTTATGCCTTCTAGCTGCCTGCTTTATAATTTTGAAAAGCTCAGATAGCAAGAAAAAGGAAGGTGATCATTCAATAAGTAACAAAAAAGAATTAACTTATGCAGTATCTAAAGATATTAATGATATGAATCCGCATTTGTATACAGGTTCAATGTCCGCTCAAGGAATGGTATATGAATCATTAGTTGAAAATACAAAAGAAGGGATTAAGCCTTTACTTGCTAAATCATGGGAGATATCAAAAGATGGAAAAATATATACTTTTCATCTAAGGAAAGACGTGAAATTTCATGATGGGGAACCATTTAATGCAGAAGCAGTGAAAAAAAATATTGATGCTATACAAAATAATGCAGAAAAGCATTCATGGATTAAACTATCAACAAAAATAGTAGCTTGTAATGTGGTGAATGAATATACAGTTGAATTGGTGCTATCAGAAGCATATTATCCAACTCTAGTTGAATTGTCTATGACTAGACCTTATGTATTTATATCACCTAAAAATTTTGTAAATGGGAAAACAAAAGATGGTGTAAATGGATATAACGGTACAGGTCCATATATTCTCGATGAACATAAAATCAATGAATCCGCAACTTTTAAAGCAAATGAAAACTATTGGGGTGGCTTACCTAAAATTAAGGAGATAACTTCTAAAGTTCTACCAGCAGGGGAAACAACATTTTTAGCATTACAAAAAGGAGAAGTTAATTTTGCTTTCACAGATGATAGAGGTGCAGACAGTATTGATGTTGAGGCAATGAAGCAATTGATTGATTCAGGCAGCTATAAAATTACTAGAAGTGAAGCAATGAATACGAAAATGATCGTGGCTAATAGTAGTAAATCTCATAATCCAGTAAGTGAAAAAGCTGTTCGCGAGGCTATTTGGTACGCTATTGATAGAGAAACAATTACTAAGGATATTTTAAATAATACCGAAACAGTAGCTAATACACTGTTTTCTTCTAATGTTAATTATGCAGCTGTTCCATTGAAGAAACGAGGCTATGATTTAGAAAAAGCAAAAGAAATTTTAAAAAAAGCAGGCTGGGTATTGGAAGGTGATGCTGTTGTTAGAACTAAAGACGGCAATAAACTAGCAATGAATCTTTATTATGATAGTAATTCTCCTTCCCAAAAAGCAGAGGCTGAATTTATTCAAAGTTCGTTAAAAAGTATAGGTATTCAATTAAAAATTATTGGTGAAGAATCAACTTCAATCGCTAATAGAAGGTCAACAGGGGACTATGACTTATTATTCAATCAAACATGGGGACTAGCGTATGATCCACAAAGTACAATAGCTGGTTTTACTTCCAATGCTTCTTATTTGCATACTACAAGTGGTATTGCAAAGGCAGATGAGCTTTACAATAAAATTGCTGAGGTTATGGTATCTACGAATGAGGCAGAACGAAAACAATTGTATGCTGATATTTTAAAAACTGTTCATGATGAAGCAGTCTTTATTCCAATTTCATATGGTCGTGTCACTGTAGTTGCTCCCAAAAACTTAAAAGACATTTCATTTAAGCAAACACAATATGAGTTACCATTTGAGAGAATGAACTTTAAATAAAGATGTAGAGGGGGATTTTCCCCCTTTTATTAAAAGGAGATTTTCTATGGGAAGCTATATTATTAAAAGGTTATTAATATCTATTCCTTTACTTTTTGTTATTTCATTGGCAACGTTTGTTTTAATCAATCTTTCTCCTTTAGATCCAGCAGAAGTGGTATTACGTGCACAAGATACTCCAGAAATAACAGGTGAATTAATTGCACAAACGAAAGAGAAGTTAGGGCTGGATAAACCATTTATAGAACAATATTTACATTGGACCATTGCCTGCTTGCAATTAGATTTTGGGAATTCATATGTCACAGGGAAACCAGTTTGGTTATTAATAGGACCAGCTTTTCTAAATACATTAAAACTAACCATAGTGTCATCTGTTTCCATTATTATTTTATCGATATTATTAGGTGTTATCTGTGCAATGAAAGAAGGACGGATAATTGATAAATCAGTAAGAGGGATTTTATTTCTTCTAACAGCAATGCCGTCATACTGGCTTGCTTCCGTTATGATTTGGTATTTTTCTGTTAAATTCGATCTATTACCAACAAGCGGGATGAATTCGTATAAAAGTTATATTCTACCGGTTATTGTCATCACGATAAGTTATGCAGGAGTTTACTTTCGAACTGTTAGAAGTTCGATGTTAAGTAACTTAAGTGAAGACTATGTACTGTATGGAAGAGCATGCGGCTTAACAGAGGGGAAAATTACTATACATGTTTTAAGAAATTCACTGCAAGTTGCCGTTTCAATATTTTGTATGTCTATACCTATAATATTGGGAAGCACAGTAGTGATAGAAAATGTGTTTGCATGGCCGGGGGTAGGAAGCCTGAGTGTTAAATCTATTCTAAGTAGAGATTTACCGGTTATCCAAGCGTATGTCCTTATACTAGCGGTAGCATTTGTGTTGTTTAATATGATTTCCGATATTATAAATGCTGTAATGAATCCTAAATTAAGGAATGATCTCTAAATGAAAATATTAAAAGCTTTAAGGAAAGATAAGTTAGCCATTATATCTTTGGTAGTCATTGTTGTGATAATTGTTGCCGGTATATTTGCTCCTTTACTTGCGCCACATGATCCCGAGGAAGTAAATATGAGACTTCGGTATGAAGCCCCATCGTGGAAATACCTATTAGGTAATGATCACTTAGGGAGATGTGTCTTATCTAGACTGATTTATGGAATTCGTCCTAGCATTCTATGGGTTTTAGTTACGCTATTGATAATTGTTTCAATTGGAACTATTTTAGGCCTCATAGCCGGCTACTTTAGAGGAAGAGTAGATGCTTTTATTATGAGGATTTGTGATATAATGCTTTCTTTTCCAGGTTACGTTATGGCATTAGCAGTTGTGGGTATTCTAGGCGTGGGTTTTAAGAATATATTAATTGCATTTATTTTCATCAAATGGGCATGGTTTGCTCGAGTAATCAGAACATCTGTTATGCAGTATTCTGAGTTAAACTATGTGAAATTTTCTAAAGCATCTGGTATGAGTGATATACAAATTATATGTAAGCATATTGTTCCTGTTGCATTGTCTGATATAGCGGTGATCTCAAGTAGCTCTATTGGTTCAATGATTTTACAAATATCTGGTTTTTCATTTCTAGGTTTAGGAGTTCAAGCTCCAGATGCCGAATGGGGAATGATGTTAAATGAGGCGAGAAAAGTTATGTTTTCAAAACCAGAGTTAATGTTAGCACCTGGATTAGCTATTATTATTGTAGTATCCGCGTTTAATTTTTTATCTGATGCATTTCAGATTGCTTTAGACCCTAAATTAAGAACTTCTAAAAATAATGCTCGAGAAAATTGGATCACCCCTAAAGAAAAGTTCAAAGAAAAAGAGGTGGCAAAATAAATTTATGAATATATTAGAAGTCAAAAACTTAAGAATCTGGGATAGCAACACCGATAAAGTGATTATTTATAATAGCTCATTTCATTTAGAGTATGGAAGCTGTCTAGCAATCGTGGGAGAAAGTGGCAGTGGTAAGTCTGTAACGTGTAGGTCAATTATGAGATTGAATAAACTTTGTATTCATCAATCGGGAGATATTCTATTTAAAGGAGAAAACTTGAATAGTCTTTCTGAGAAAGAGATGAGAAAGAAAAGGGGAAAAAACCTTTGTATGATTCTACAAAATGGTATGAGTGCATTTGATCCTTCCTGTGTGATTGGTGTTCATTTAAGGGAAACACTTGCCCAACATTTTGGTTGGAATAATAGCAAAATAGTAGGTGAAATGAAACATGCTATGGAAAGTGTCATGCTGAAAAATCCGATAGAGGTAATGCATAAATATCCATACCAGCTATCAGGTGGAATGTTACAACGAATTATGATTGCATTGGCATTAGTATTGAAGCCTGACATTATAATTGCTGATGAGCCGACCACAGCACTAGATACAATTTCACAATTTGAGGTCGTTGAGCAATTTATTAAATTAAGGGAAAGAGTGGGGTGTTCGATGATTTTTGTTTCCCACGACTTAGGTATTGTAAAAAAAATTGCCGATAACGTTTTGGTAATGAAGGATGGGAGAGTTATTGAAAGGGGAAATACCCAAACCATCTTTTCAGAAGCACAACATGAATATACAAGATATTTAGTATCCAGTAGATTAGCACTAAGCAATCATTTTAAGAGAATAGTGGGGAGGAGTTCTAATTGTTGAAAGTTGATCGTGTTGAGAAATCCTATAATAAGGGCGGATTATTTTCTAGAGAAAAGCAGAAAATCGTGAAGAAAGTTAGTTTTGAATGTAGGAATGGTGAATGTCTCGGCATTATCGGAGAAAGTGGTAGTGGTAAGTCAACATTAGGACGTTTGATATTAGGAATTGAAAAGCCTGATCGTGGAACAGTTTTATTTGAGGGAAATCGTGTAGAGGACAGAAAAGTGAGGTTAGGTAACATTAGCGCTGTCTTTCAAGACTATGCTTCCTCAATCAACCCATTTTTTACTGTTGAAGAAGCGATTATGGATCCCTTAAAAGCTCAGAAAAAGGATAGAAAAGAATTTAACAACAAGATTGATAATTTGCTAAATCAAGTTGGATTAAATCCGTCCTATAGAAAGAAATACCCTCATGAGTTATCGGGGGGGGAGATTCAAAGAGTATGTATCGCAAGAGCCATCTCAACAGAGCCCAAATGCATTTTATTAGATGAAGCAATCAGCTCTTTAGATGTATCTGTTCAAAAACAAGTACTTGAATTATTAAAGGAATTAAGAAAGATTTATGATATGAGTTATATTTTTATAACACATGATATTCAGGCTGCTGCCTATATCTGTGATAGAATTATAATCTTTAAAGATGGTCAGATTGAAGAAATGGCCCAGATTGAGCAATTAAAGGATGTTCGGTCAGAATATGAAAGGAAATTACTGGGGATGGTAGTAACGTTTTGATATGATCCATGTTGAGTATGCATCATTATTATAGTGTAGGTATGAAAAGAGTAGGTCTTTTTAGGTAAATAATGAAACGATTTCAGAAAAAGAGTTCGTTGCAAAGAGGTATAGAATTAGGAGGAGAAATTGTGAATGGAGCTATGTCTTGGCCTTTTCTACGTTTATATATATTAGTTTTTCTTTATTTTAGTGCTAATGCCATATTAAACGTTATTATTCCTTTACAAGGGGGAATATTAGGGGCGAACAATACAACAATTGGTTTAATTATGGGAGGGTATTTATTTACAACTATGTTCTTTCGCCCGTGGGCAGGTCATATTATTCAAAAGCACGGTCCGGTAAACGTATTACGTATTATTCTCATTCTCAATGGTATTGCTTTAATATTATATACTATTTCTGGGTTAGGGGGCTTTTTCATTGCACGTATTTTACAAGGAGTTTCGACAGCTTTCTTTTCAATGGCATTACAGATGGGGATAATTGATGCACTGCCAGAAAAGGATCGCTCTCAGGGAATTTCACTTTACTCTTTATTTGCTAATATGCCAGGTATTATTGGGCCTGTAGTAGCATATAACATTTGGAAGGCAGGAGGTATGGATTATTTTACAGTGGTGCTGATAACAATTGCTATCTTTACAGGGATGTTTGGCTATAGTGTTAAAATAGAAAAAAGAAAGAAGCAACCTGTTTTAGATAGTACCGAGCAAGAAGAAAGTATACTTAAATCTTTCAGGCAGTTAGTAAAAAATCCGCTTTTGTTCAAATGCAGTGTATTAATGTTAGTTGCTTCGATTGTATTTGGAGCTATTACAACATTTATACCACTATACGCTATACAATTGAAAAGTGGAAATGCTGGAGTTTATTTAATGCTTCAGGCGGGGACTGTTGTCTTTGTTCGTTTTGCTTTAAGAAAAAAAATTCCTTCAGACGGTAAATGGCATGCGTCCTTTGTTATGGGGACTATGCTTCTTTTAGCAGTAGCTGCACAGTGTGTAAGTTTTTCTATAACGGGTGGAGCAGTTTTTTTCTACATGGGTGCAATTTTAATGGGAATACCTCAGGCACTTCTTTATCCAGCATTAACAACGTATTTGACTTTTGTCTTGCCACAAAAGAATCGTAATGTGTTAATTGGTTTATTTATTGCCATGGCTGATTTAGGTGTTTCGCTAGGCAGTGTCATTATGGGGCCGATAGCTGATTTTACCTCATACTCATTTATGTATATGGTTTGTGCTATTTTAGGTGTAATGATGACCATTTTTGCTTATGATCGAAGAAGAATATTTGCTGAGTAAAAATTTAATATTATCTCGAAATTCATCCCCCACTTCTAAACGTGAAGTTGTAAAAGCATCAATGAAAGTGGGTGATGAATTTTTGTTAGGCGAAACCAATTTTTTTAAATGATTTTGGCAATCACGGGCAGCAAGAGCTAGAAAACTACTGGTAGAGTTGCAAGAGAACGGAATTTACTATAATTATAAACTAGTTGCTCGGGTTTAGTTGCTAGACGCAGGTTAGGTAGACGTTGCAGCAATGTGCCAAATGCAATTTGTCCTTCTAGGCGTGCCAGCGGAGCACCTAAACAGTGATGGATACCATTGCCGAAAGCTAAATGATCATTTTCTTCGCGTGTAATATCTAATGCTTCAGGATTAGAGAATTTCTTCGGATCAATGTTGGCAGCTGCAAGTGAAAATAGTACCATTTCACCTTTGTGAATCGTTTTGCCATGCATCGTGATGTCTTCACTGGCAAAACGGTTACCTATCATAATTGGACCAGCATATCGCAACAGCTCGTCGACAGCGGAGGGAAGCATCGAAGGGTTGTCTCGTAGCCGGTCCATTTGTTCGGGATGTTGCAGTAAAGCCAGTACGCCATTACCAATTAGATTGACTGTTGTCTCATGCCCAGCGATAATGAGAAGCCAAATCGTCGAAAGAAGCTCGTTCTTACTTAGCTTGTCTTCCTTTTCTTGTGCTTGGACCAGAGCGCTCATCAGATCATCGTTAGGATTTACGCGCTTTTGGGCTAGTAATGTTTCAATGTAATGAATAAACTTTTCGAGCGTTGCAGTAACTATAGCACCCTGACGAGGATCCAAAGCAGCGTTCATGAGCTCATGTGTCCAGTCACGAAATTGATTTCGATCAGCAGTGGGAATTCCAAGCATTTCTGAAATAACAATAATGGGCAGAGGATAGGCAAAATCTGCAATAATATCCATCTTTCCTTTTTCCTTTACCGTATCCAACAATTCGTCAGCAATCTCCTGAATACGGGGATGAAGTTTCTCAATCATACGCGGGGTAAAGGCTTTAGAGACCAACCGGCGTAAGCGAGTATGATCAGGTGGATCGACCGTAAGCATATTCGGCATATTCATCATCCATTCAAACAGCTTGCTCACAGATGTATTTTCTTCAGTAAATTCCTTTTTATCTTTGGGTGGTTCGAATTTTCGCAAATCTTTGAGGAAGCGAGGATCTTTCAGGATGGAAAAAACATCGTCATAGCGCAATGCGATCCAAGCTCCTCCCATACCGTAAAAATCATCAAGTCGAAAGAGGGGTTCTTGTTGTTCGAAGAAAGACTTATAGAAAATAATGGGATTACGCATAGTTTCTGGTGAGTTTAAATCACCAAGATTAATTTTTTTCATTCGTTTACTCCTTTCATTATTAATGTATGTTTTATATTGTTATAATAGAGGATGTAAATTCTACAACATTTTTCATTGGAAAACTAATGAATATGAAAGTTTCCCTACTAAAAAAGGAAAAGAATTATTATAATTCTTTTCCTTTTTTGTTAATAAGCAAAACTAATCTAATGTAAGAAGATACATGTATACAATTGTTAGTTCTAATGCAAATATATTACGACATCGAAAAACTCAAAAAATGCCTTGATCAAAACACTTTGTTATATCCTTTTGGTGGTAACAAGCATTTTGAAAAAAGGTGTTAAAATATAATCGTATCAAAAATGAATGAAAGAAAGACCGATAAAAACCTAGCTTTCCTTATATACGTATTTAAACAATGTTATTCTTTAACAACACTTCTCTTTCATTGCTTTCATCATAGACATAGTAGAATTCATCATTTCATCACATTCTTGCATTTTATTCACCATAGCTTTATCCATTTCTACATCCATTTGCATCATATTGTTCATCATCATTTTCATACATTTCATTTCACACATCATCTTTTCCATAGACATCATCATGTTTGTTGTTCCTACCATCATTGTTTTTTCCATTTTAACATCCTCCTAAAATTTTTCTATCTTGCAAATATAGGAATTCGTTTTTATTTTACAAATACCTCCAGATATCAGTGCTGCAAAATGTTTAGAAAGAATTTTCTTGAAAAGAAGAAAATAAGTTTTTAAGAGATAATCTTTAAATTAGAGATGAACGAATTGAGGAACTTGAGAAGAAATTACATGAATTAAAAAGAGCAGCTAGCAATAGTTAGCTGCTCATCTTCAAGGGGGAGGAGAAAGATTATTGTATCTACATTATTGATGGAATATTGAGGATTATTGAAAACTGTATCGTTACTTATTAAACAGAACATATTTTTTACGAGATAATTGGAATGAGAATAGTGGCATTTAAAGGGTTAAACAATAATTTCTTTATAGAAGAAGAAAACGAGAAGAAAAGGAAAAAAGAAAATAAATCGGTAATATTATTTGTATTTTCATCTAATTGAGATGTTTTATTCCCTGTAATTGGAAGTAATGTGCCCCTTCATCTATATAACAGCTTGTACAAAAATATCCTATAGGGTAAATTGAAAAACAGGTATATTGACGTTTTTTAATTTATATATCGTGCCGATGTGTAAAAAACGACTGCAAGGAATTAATTCTCGATGTATTCGTTTTTTATAGTAAAACAAGAAATTCTAATATCTTTTTGAATTTTTAGTGCGGAGAACTTTATCAGCTGATATAGATGCAGAATAAAAATGGAGGAAGGAGATTATATGTTGATAAAAAACGTATAAAGGGTATGCAAAATAAAGACTATATTTTGCTAACATAAAATCAAAGTATCACAAAACCTTTCAAAGTTCCTTCAGAAGTACAGAAGGAGCTTTCCATTCACATAATCAGCGTTCTAGGAATAAAACAAATTCCCCAAAAAGTCTTTCTATCTACCTTTTTATGTGAAATTATATTTATTCTTTAAGTGAAGAGCTTGTTCGTAATTAAGACATTATAAAGAATGCAACTATTTTATTCCGCATTAACGGGCAGTAATACTCCCACCTCAAAATTCGGCAGGAATAATGTCCAGCTCTAGCGGCTAGAATCTCCGGTCGTTTCGCACCCTCGGACGAGGCAAAAAGCGCCTCTCTGTCGGGGGCTCCAACGTCCTACGATTATGAGCGAGCCGCTTCCGCTTTTCTAAAGAAGTTAGGTGGGAGATGAACTGTCCGTAAAAGCCCGATTGGTGAGGGATGAGAATCAGTGGGGGATGGGGAAAACCCCTACTGATTAAAGTTTCACTTTATATAATATTCCTAAGGTTTATCCTTATTTTTCTTGTTTCTTTTCTCCCTCTTCTACATTCCATTCATCGCCCCAGTAAATTGAGATGTTATCGCCATCCTGCATGCTTATATCTTCCGTGGGGTTCAACTCATTTGTGTGTTGTTTTTTTTGGGGTGTTAATTCTTTTTTTGAACGATTTGGCTTATGAGTAGACATATGCATTTTTCCTCCTTAAATAGCTAGTTACTTTATACTGGTATTATTTCTCTGTTGTGAAGGTTTATACCATTCTTGTTTCTGAACGCTGGGCTAATCATTTACAAAGAGTACATTAGAAATACTTAAGAAGCTTTTCATTCACATAATCAGCGTTCTAGGAATAAAAACAAATTCCCGAAAAAGTCTTCCTTTCTATCTATCTTTTGGAGTGAAATTATTCCTGTGTTTTAATTTTTTGGATAGGGAAAGGGAGTTCTATGAAATCTTTAGTAAAAGTAACATGTTCAGCATTTTTACTTACAAGCTTAATGGTAGCTTGTAGTGAACAAACTACAACAAAGCAAGAAGTAACTACTCAATCAAAAGAAGTATCTGAAGAGAACAAAATGGAGAAGGATGCACTACGATATGGAGAAATTGCAAAAGGTGGGTACTACAGAGCAACAGTTGAAAATGCAAAATATGAAAAAGTAGATGGAATAGAGCGCATTGTAGCTCGTGTTACGATTAATAATGCTCGGGCTGATGAAAAAGCAATTGATCTTTCAGAAATACAGTACTTTGTTAAAGATGGAGAGACGGAAAAAAATATGAAGGACAAGTTATGCCTATGTACGAAGAGAAATTCAAAAGTGTTCCAGCTGGCTACTCTTTAACTTTTGACGTTTCATTTAAGACGGAAAATCCACCAAAAGATTTCAATAATATGTATCTATATATGGATAGTAAGCTTGATCCATTTGGAGATATCCATTGGAAACTTGATAATCTAGTATCTAAATGAAAAGATGTCTAAGTTAAACACTTTTTCTTGTATAGAGAGTTGTATACACTATTTATCCCGCATTAACGAGCAGTAAGACCCCCATCCAAAAATTAAGCAGAAGGGGGATCAACTGTCCGTAAAAATACGATTGGTGAGGGCTAACTATCAGTGGGGGATGAAGAACCCCCCCACTGATGGAAGTTTCACTTTATCCTGTTCTCATCCCTCTAGAGCGTCTTAATTCACTACGCTTTTGCATAATGACTAAGAAGAGATCCCTAACTTTATCTTTTTTCTCTAGAATAAATATAGTAATGAATAGAGGTATTATCACCCCTACAATTGTATAAATTATATTTCCGTAATCTATAAATTGAAGGAGGATTTTATTAACGCCTATGTGCATATACATGATAGCCATGCCTTTTTTGTTAATAAGAGAAAAAAGCGATAGGATTTTTTCGGATTTCATTATCTGGAATATCCCGCAATATGCTATGGTCATTACCAGCGGAATCACTACATCCAAACCATAGTGTTCATATGATACATACTTCATACTTAAATGATAATCCATCAGATTCAGTTCCTGAATCGTAATAAATCCAATTATCAATAAGATACAGAGCCCTGTAAGTATAGAAGGGATTTGTTGTACATACGGTTTCATATAATACCCTATACTATAATATACAAGGGCAAGCATAGATACATCTATATTCCAAGGAATCCATACATGTAGGGAAGGCTCGAATCCGCCCAATGTACCGATATAACTTCCTTCAATATGAGACACTACATATAAGAGTATAATAAACAACAAGCGGGCTTTTGTTCTTTTAAAAATAAGAAATATAACAAGGAATAATACTTGTGTAAAGAATAGACAAGTTACAAACCAAAATACTCCGTAATAGCTTGTAATAAACCTTCCACCAAACAGTACGTTTCCAATGTCTTCTATATACCAATTTAAAGAAACATTCCCTTGTATTAATTCTTCTACATAGCGAATGATTGTAAAGAGACCTAAGTACGTTATATAAGGAATGAGAAGGCTATGTGCTCTTCTTTTTAGATAAGGTCCGATTTGTGACCATCGTTCTACCGGTTTAGATACATAACCGCTAAACAGAAAAAAGGCAGGCATATGAAACCAATAGATATAGGTTATAAGGCTGTTATGATTGTAAGCATGTCCTGCAACAACAAGAATCATTGCAAATCCTTTTGCTGAATCAAGCCACAATTCACGTTGTTTATTTATCATGCTTTCACCTCCTGGCTGTAATACCAACATCTATTTTAAAAGGAATGAAAGTAATTTTCCCAACATGTTATTAGGCTTTAAAATGTTAGTAAGGAAATAGAAACACTGGTAATGAAATAATAATTTTGTAATGGAATAGAAAGAAATGTATATATACATTTATACATTCAAAGAAATAAAATGTAGTTTTCTCGTATTCGTAAAAGCGATGATATTATTCCGATTTATGGAAAAGTGAGATATGGGGAAGGAACTGCTTCAAATGAGGAATTGCTGATGATGCGGGGATGGATAAATGAAAATATAAAGAAAAGTTTATAGTGAAAAAAGAGATAGAAGGAGAAAGTTTGCTATTAGCGGAAGTATTACTGTATTGTTTCATCCAAATTGATATGAGAAGGTGGATATAGAATGACCGTTAAAAAACTTTACTTTTTACCAGCTGGCCGCTGCAAGTTGGATCATTCTTCCGTTAATAGTACGCTTACTCCTGGTAAACTTTTGAATTTGCCGGTATGGTGCTATCTTTTAGAAACAACAGAAGGTCCAATTTTAATAGATACAGGGATGCCAGAAAGTGCAGTAGGTAATGAAGATCTTTTTAAGGGAACGTTTGTTGAAGGGCAGATTCTTCCGAAAATGAATTCGGATGATAGAATTGTAAAGATTTTAAAACGAGTGGGTTATGCGCCAGAAGATCTTCTTTGTATTATTAGTTCTCATTTGCATTTTGACCATGCTGGAGGGAATGGGAGCTTCAGCCATACACCAATTCTTGTGCAACGAACTGAACATGATGCTGCTTTACATAGAGAAGAATATTTAAAGGAATGTATATTGCCAGATTTGAACTATCAAATGATTGAGGGAGATTATGAAGTAATGCCAGGTGTTCAATTGCTTTATACGCCAGGGCACTCTCCTGGGCATCAATCTATACTTGTGAAAACAGAAAAAGTAGGTCCAGTTTTACTAACAATTGATGCAGCTTACACACAGGAAAACTTTGAACAAGGTGTCCCATTCGCAGGATTTGATTCAGAAATGGCCACAAGGTCTATCAAACGATTAAAAGAAATTGTTTTGGATGAAAAACCAATTGTTTTCTTTGGGCATGATATTGAGCAAGAGAAAAGTTGTAAAATATTCCCGTATTATTTGTAATGTGTTTATTTTGTAGAAATATAACTACATCTTTTTCCATATTGATTTATGGAGATGCGATATCCTAATAAGATCTATAAAAGGTGGAAGGTATGCGGAAAATCATAATGCTCTTTAGTATAATGATATGCTTCTTACCGTTAAATGGCTGTAACCACACATATTCATATGTTGGAGAAAGTAAACATTGGAAAGGAAAATATATTATTTCACAAACAGATACGAGTGAGTCTGGAGAAGGTACGATTACTTACAAAGGAAAAGATAAAGAAAAAGTTAATGAAGTAAAATGGAAAGTTGAAAGTAATAGTGGCAATCAAGAAGGAATAGGATTCATTGATAGAGGAACGATTCAATTAAAATCATCATGTTCAGGTTGTGCAGTGCATGATAAGGAAGAAGCGTTTCTTGTTCTAATCGAATGGAATGGAAAGAAAGAGACTTTTGAAATGACATACAAGTAGTTAAGTACTCCTATACAGGATTACTTTAGTTGTTAAGAAGGAGTGATAGGATGAGTAAGAACTTTATTATATTTGGAGCAAGCCAAGGGCTAGGCGATGCATTTGTAAAAGGCTTACCCATCAAGGGAGATACAGTATGGGTGGTGTCACGCACTAGGCCAAGTAGTTTAGATATAAATGATGGTGTCAATCGTAAATGGCTCGCAATTGATTTATCTAGTCAACAACAAATTTCTTCTTTAAAAGAAACGTTAAAAGATGTTCCTATTGATGTATTAATCTATAATGTCGGCGTATGGGAAAAGCGTGGTTTTGAAGATGATTATACGTTCGATAAGGATGAAATTGAAGATATTTCGAACTTAATCAATATTAATTTAACCTCTACTATTACTTATATTCAGGCGCTTTTACCTAATATAAGACAGGCGAAAAACGGAAAAATTATTTTAATTGGCTCAACAGCAGGGTTAGATCATACGAATAATGCACAAGTTTCATTTGTCACATCTAAATTTGGCTTACGTGGTATTACAAATGCTTTACGCGAGCATGTGAGAAAAGACAAGATCTCTGTAACGTGTATAAATCCAGGAGATCTTGCTGCTGAAGTCCCTTATGAAGAAGGTGCAGAAAAGGCAATTATGTTGTATGAAGGTACACGTATTCCTGTACAAGACATTGTAGCGATTGTCCAATGTGTTATGAATTTATCACCTGTTTCATGTGTAAAGGAAATTAATGTCCCTGCCATAACAGATTTAAATGCATGAATCTTAAAATCTAAGATTATATTCATCATTGATGATTAAAAAAGAAAAGAATCCTCTCACTTCAATCGGGTGAAGGGCGTAGCTCAACGATAAGTGGGCGATGAATTTTTGGTGGCGTAAGTCAAAGTGCTTATAGTTATCTGATGATTTTGTCAAAATAAATCTATACACATAGAAAGTTGAGAACACAATGGAATTAGATAGTAATAAATATTCAGTCTTTCTTCTGCATGATCATTTTAAATACCGCAGAAAAGTGTTTGATGATGACATATTTAATTATGCAAAAGACATTTTTGTGAGAATAAGACAGTCATATAACATTACGCTCGAAGACTGGATTAACCAAAAAAAGCACTTTCGAATAGTGCTTTTTTTGGAAGGAGCTAAAATGATTTTTTAGATTATTAATATATGTGTGTATCAGTTAAAGGAGAAAATAGAATGAAAATTTCATATTGAATCTTCCTAATATTAAAACGTTTTTTTTTTGCTAACTTCTTAAAAGGAAATACTGTTGACAGGAATAAAATGTTTCAAGTTAATACGTATAAGAGAAAACTGATATTCACCCTGAAATAACAACTTGGTCTACTAAAATTGTTATTTTCTTTTCTTAAGACTGCACATATTGTTTAATTTGATCAATACATAAATTTCTCATTTCTGTACTGGAGTACGCCTTGTAATTTTTATACCAGTCTACCGTATGGTCTAAAGTCTGTTGAAGGGACCATTTTGGTTCCCAATTGAGCTTGAATTTTGCTTTACTTATATCGAGGTTTAGGAGTGTTGCCTCATGAAATTCTTCTGGATTTACATTTGAAGATATCCAATTCCCACATCCCCAGGACTTTATTATACCGGTAACAAGCTCTTTTACTGAGACAATATTATTTAGTTTTGGACCAAAATTCCATGCACCAGAAAAAAGGATACCATCTGTTAAAATTTTTTTTGTTAAAAGTAAATATCCACTTAAGGGTTCTAGTACATGTTGCCAAGGTCTTATTGCATTAGTATTTCTAATAAAGATTTCTCGATTTGATTCCAGTGCTCGTATACAATCAGGAATAATTCTGTCTATTGACCAATCTCCTCCACCAATTACATTGCCTGCTCGAACACTTGCGATTATTTTTTTATGATGCTCATATTTCTTTTCTGGAAAGTAAGAGTTACGGTAGGAAGAAATTAAAAGTTCACAGCATCCTTTACTAGAGCTATAAAGGTCATGTCCACCCATTGGGTCATTTTCGCGGTATCCCCAAACCCATTCATTGTTCTCGTAACATTTGTCACTTGTAACTATAATTCCCACTTTAGTTGATTCATGTAAACGAATTGCTTCTAATACATTCATTGTTCCCATAACATTAATATCATACGTGTCTCTAGGATAATCATAGGAATATTTAACAAGTGGCTGTGCTGCTAAATGAAATACAATCTCAGGTTTATATTCTTTGAAAAGCTTATTTAATTTATGAAAGTCTCTAATATCCCCACGAATATCAATTATGTCGTTTTGGAGATTTGTTAACATAAAATTATCTTTTTTATTTTTAGGATCTAAAGAATATCCAATTACAGTTGCACCTAACTCTTTTAACCAAATGGATAGCCAAGAGCCTTTAAAGCCGGTGTGTCCTGTGATTAAAATCTTTTTTCCATGAAATACATTATTAAAGCTATTATTTAACAATTGATTCACACCTTAGAAATAGATTTTCATACATTCGGATATAGATGTGCATTATGTTTATACCAATTTACAGTTTTAATAATACCTTCTTCAATACTTATGCGTGGTTCCCAGGAGAGCATCCGTTTAATTTTATTAATATTTGGTTTAGAAATCCTTCTTTCATTCGTTCTATAGGATAATGTACCATAATTGGGTCTTTTATCGGTTTTTAAGTGTTTAAAGAGTAATTCTACATAATGTTTTAAAGGGTAAATTTCGCCACTTCCAATATTAAAAATCTCATTTTGTATAGAATTATTTTCAATTGTTAGCATACAAGCATCTATAATATTATCTACATAGCAATAATCTCTTAATTGATTACATAGAGTTAAATCTACAGTTCTATCCCGCAATACTTGTAAAATAATATAACAAAAAATTTTATGTGGTTCTTCACCTTCTCCAAATATTCCAAAGGGTCTTAAGGTAATAAGGCTAGTATTATTTTCAGCAGCAATTTGATGAGCAAGTATAGTGGCTGCTGCTTTGCTACTTCCATAAATATCTACTGGTGTTAATGCCATATCTTCATGAATAGATTCTGCTTTATCTCCATACTCAGAACTGCTTCCAATATTAATAATCTTTTTGCAATCTATAGACTTTGCTGCTTGAATAATATTAATTGTACCTAAAACATTCGTTTCAATGGCACTCATGTAATCTGTATGAGCTAAATTTACCCCATATGCAGCGAGATGAAAAATATAATCTGGACGAATTTGTTTTATAATATTTTGAACTTGTATCTTATTGCGTATATCTACTTCATACAGTTTTACATTTTTTAATACGTCTTTAAGGCGCCACGTGTTAGATGAATGTCTTGCCAAAATAACGATTTTTGCTTGTGATCTTAGTAATCTTCGTACTAAATGAGAACCAATAAATCCGTATCCGCCAGTGATAAGAAACGTTTTATTTTCAAAATTATAAATCCTATTCATGGAATTTCATTCGTCTCCTTAAAAAATTTTTAGGTGAAGGGAATAAATAATTTTACTTATTTATTTTGTAAAAGTTAGAAAATAATACTACTTGTGTAAAAGAGAGAATGGACTTTATCTGAAATGTGAGGTAGGGTATCGGAAATAGTTTTTTACTGAGGAATTATCTAATTGTCCAGCAAATAAAGGAGTAAGAGAAAAAGCAGTATTAAGTATGCGACATGTATTTCTTATTTTTTCGATATAAGGGATATAGATATATTCTAAAATTGACGGATCTATTTCTACATGTTCTTGTTTCCATAAATCAAATTCATTTTCATTAATAATTTGCATACTCCCAAAGTGAAAAGCGATTAATTCATCTTGATCTATAAAAATCCTGTTTTCTGTGTTGGTTATAGAAGAATGATTGGTTAAAATTAGATTCCAAGGTGCAGCGTTAATACCCTTTTGAGTCATGATTTTAATGTTAGAAAATAAATCGGGAATGTGATTTAAATATTTTTGATCTCCCCATCTATTCATCTCAACATCATATACATCCAAACAATATTCCAGGCACTTATCTTTCCACCATGTTAAAATATCTTTACAGTTTTGATCATTTTTAAATCCTATTAGACCCGCCTGATACATGCCATGTACATTTTCTAGTTCAGTAGTACCTCTCTGTGGACAAAGAAATACAGAATATTTCCACCAATCATCAAGAATTATGGTAGGCCTTGTAAAGAAAAACATATCTGCGTCACAATATATAATGTGATCGACTTCAGAATAATATTGAAGAATATGGAGGCATAGAGGAGCTTTTAATGTCCAACAGTATTCCTGCAAACTTCTTTCATTCTTTATACTTAAGAGTTCTTGATTTTCTATGTCTTTCACATGAATCAGTATAGCATGCTCCAATTTTAAGTTTGTTAGAATTTGATAAGTAAAATTATCCATACAACAGATCCACACAATAAAATTTGTGCCATGGCTTTCTAGGGAATAATAGCAAGTCAGACCTTGAATTAAACGTTTTTGACTCATAATCATTGAATAATTCATAAAATGATTTGATAGATTCATTTTTCTTCTTAACTGTGAATCTTTATATAAAGTTTGCGCCTCATTTATGTCTTTAACACTTAACAGGCGCTGTGTTTTTTTACCTAATTTTTCTGTCAATTTTGTGAGGATAAACTGAATTTCTTCTAGATAGGGGGTATAGATAAGGTGTAATATATTATTCGGTATTGAAATTTTACCTAAAGACCAAAGGTCAAAATCCTGTTCATTGAAAATGGTAATGCATGCAAAATGATATACAATTAGTTTATCTGTTTCAATGTATACCTTATTTTGATTTTTATCAATTATATAATTGTTATTATAAATACAATTCCAAGGTGCGGCATTTATACCTAGATTGCTTGAGATTTTTACTTTTGGAAAGTAAATAGGAATTAAATCTAAATATTTTTGGTCACCAAATCTTCCTTTATCAGGATTAGCACTACACCAATCTAAGCATTTATCTTTCCACCATCGTACGCTTTTTAATCCGTAGAAATCGTTTTTAAACCCAATTAACCCAGCCTGATATTTCCCATATTTTTCTTCTACCCAGTCACGGTCTCTCTGTGGACAAAGATAAATAGAATTGTCACCCCATTCTTCAAATATCGTGTTAGGATCAGAGAAGAAATATAAATCACTATCACAATAAAGAACAGATGGCAAATTATAATTTACCAATAAATATTCAATAAGTACGGACTTTAAAGTCCAACAATATTCACTGACTGTCCTATTTCTTTTAATATCTTTCAAATTTGGATCTTCTATATCATCTACCTGCAAGAGATTTACATTATTCAAGTTCATTTCTTTCAATGTTGAATAAGCAAACACATCTATACAACAAATCCATAATGTAAACGTTTGTGAATTTTGCATTAGAGATTGGTGCAAAGTAATTATTTTCAAGACGTATTCTGTTCCAACTATGGCACAAAAATGATTTTCAGAGTGAGGCTGTTTATTATAAGGTAGAGGATAGATTTGTTTGCTTGTAGTTTTTTTAGAGTGATTAACAGCTGAAGCATCTGAAGATAACGGAAGATCTTTTTCTATTTTAAAGGGAGTATAGCGGTGCGGCCAACCTTTCTTTCTATTGTTAAAACGCAATGTTTATTCACTCCTTTCAACTATTTTTGTTAGGGTTCCAGCTTTCATTTGCATCTTTAAGATCTTTTGGTGTATCTATACTAATCCAATAATCATTGTGCTCATAAACTGCAAGTTCCTTGTTTTTGATTAAATTTAGTAGAGGTTCTTCTTCAAGCATACAATCATTATCATTCAAATAATCGAATATTCCTTTATTAAATACAAAAAAACCTCCATTTATTACAGCATTAAGTAGGGGTTTTTCCTTAAAATCCACAGCAATCCCGTTTTCAATCTGTAAAAGACCATATTGACTACTTTTTTTTATACCGGTTAATGTTGCGATTTTTCCTTTGTCTTTATGAAATTTTATAAGTTCGTTAATATTTATCTTTGCTAATCCGTCACCATAAGTTAATAAAAACATCTCATTTTGTATATGCTTTTCAAGTTTTTTTAATCTGGTTCCGGTCATGGTTTCAATCCCTGTATCTATAAATTTTATATTCCACTGTTTTGGTTCTTCAAGCAACTGGTACCGATTATTTTTTAAATCTAAAGTAAAATCATGTTCTTTCCATATATAGTCCATGAAATATTCTTTGATTTTTTCACCTCCATATCCCAATGGTAGGATGAATTCATGATGTCCAAACTTACTATACAAATCCATTATATGCCAAATGAGAGGTTTTCCTTGAACTTGAACTAATGGCTTTGGAATATCTTTGAGAATTCCCTGCATCCTTAATCCCTTTCCACCACACAAAATTATGACTTTCATTAAACTTTTACCGCCCTTCCGTTTACATAGCTAATTTAGATTATGTAATACATTTATAGCGTGTATCCACCAATGTACAGACATTTATAAAAAAATAAAAAATTAATAATCAAGTCATTATAATTATTGTGAATTTAATAGGGGGTCAGATGAAACATCCCCAATAAGGTTATTATATTATAAAGTTTTTAAGGTTTTGTAATAACTGTATCAACAAAAGAGAAAAGATTAAAAAGGATGAAATATATGAATTTAGCTAATAAAAATTCCGTAATAGGTGTACTAGACTCAGAAGTTGGGGGATTAACAGTTGTCGAAGGAATTATAAGACAATTGCCAAAAGAGAGTATTTATTATATTGGTGATAATAAGTGTTATCCCTATGGGCCAAGAAGTGTAGAAGAAGTTAAATAAGGGGTCCTGCCGCATGCCCATCAACTTAAGACATTGGTAGTTCCCCGAAACGAAGAAAATGAGTTGAATTCTCATAAATAACTGTAAAATAATAAAATTTTCGTTTTGGAGACACCATAAAATATTAGCTGGATAGCGATGTGGCGATACCCCTATATACTCTCCTCCTAAATAACTTAAATATTTTAAAAATATTATATATTAATAAAGAATGTCTAACATATAATGAAAAACCGAATATTATAAACATGTCGACAAAATCCTGACGAGTTTCAATTTTTTTACTATGCTACCTGATGAGTAGAAGTGGTATACTCATAAACAACACCCAAAATTTTCAATGGGAGGAAATGATATGAGGGTCACAATACAAGAATATGTAGTCAATGAAATAGAAACAGGACCATATGGAATAACGGTAGGAAAAGATGGGGCATTGTGGTTTACGGAGCAGAAAGGGAATCGAATTGGGAGAATAAATGCTAATGGTGAAATAAATTCTTTTCCCATTCCGACAGCAAATGCAGGAGTTATGTCAATTATTTCGGACCAGAATGGTGACTTATGGTTTACGGAATATAACGCAAGCAAGATTGGTAAAATGTCGATGAACGGTCTTTTTGAAGAATATGCACTCCCTGCAACGAATGCTACCCCTTTTGGCATAACGGAAGGACCAGATGGAGCAATATGGTTTACAGAAATGAATAACGGTAGGATCGGAAGAATAAAAAAGTCAGGGGAAATCACCGAGTTTGAATTGCCTAACTCCAAATCATTTCCCTCTTTTATTACTCTGGGATCAGACGGGGCATTATGGTTTACACAGAATCAGAACAATACGATTGGGAGAATAACCACTAAAGGTGAGGTGACAGAATATCCAATCCCAACACCTAACTCCGGGCCAGTTGGAATTGCGAGCGGACCAGATGGAGCAATATGGTTTGTGCAAATCATGGGCAATAAAATTGGTAGAATTACGTTCGAAGGTGAGGTCAAAGAATTTGTTATACCGACGCCGAACGCTCGCCCTCATGCCATAATACCCGGGAAGAACGAAGATCTTTGGTTCACGGAATGGGGAGGTAACCAAATCAGCCGAATTACAGTTGAAGGAGTTATTACAGAATATACGATACCTACAAATAATGCAGAGCCACATGGTATCACGTTTTGTCCGAATGGCGATATTTGGTTCGCTGAAGAGTGTAATCAAATTGGACGCCTAACAATTATTACGTAATAGGTATATCATCCATCACTATGAAACTCAGAAAAGTAAATATCCCAAAACGAGAAAATTGGCATTTCCAGGTGAAAATGTACAATTTTTTTGTTTTGGGGACACTTCAAAATATTAGCTTGATGGCGATGTGGCAGGACTCCAATAAAGAGTCTACCTTAATTGGTGGACTCTTTATTTTGAACAAAATGGAATTTTGATTAGCCATATGCTACTTAAGTATAAATTTATAGAATATCGTTTATCTACTTGCTTTAAAAAAATATAGGAACCAATAGAAGGAAGCCAGTGTTTTGATCAAACTTTATTCTAAGTCCTACACTAATAATATTGATAAATGATTTAGATTTATTGCCCTTTGTACATGAAATAAATTTGATTTGCAATATAATCAGAACTAAAGTATAATTCATTCCTTATCCACCACATTATGATACCTACTAATGAGGCTGTTTTTATATCAACCGCAACATAATTATTAGGTAACTCCTTTTTAGTATTCTCTCTTCTCGTTTCTATTAATCCCTTTAAAAATAAAAACAATTGCTCTTCAAATTGATTCATTTTAAATAAAACAAATAAATAACTTCGGTGGGTATATAAATAATCAAGCAATTGTGTTAGCTTTTGTTTTTCTGATAAATCTTTTTCGTGTATTAAATCAACAATTTTATTAGAAAGCTCATTTAAAATCTCATTAGTAATTTGGTCTAGTAAATCTTGAATATCTTGATAATGTAAGTAAAATGTTGTCCGATTCAATCCTGCTTTAGTTGCGACTTTTTGAACTGTTAAACTTGAAATACTAGGATTCTCACATAAGAGAGAAAAAACAGCATTTTTGAACATTTTCCTTGAACGAACTGTACGAGGATCTTCTTTTTTAGGTGTAGACATTTTTAAACCCCTTTATAGATTTTTTCTTGACTTACTCGACATCGCATACTTTCTATGTCGAGTAGTAAACATTTTCAAAAAAACTGTTCATGGTCAAAGAAAATATATTTTGTTACCATTAATTTTATCGACACGATGTCGATAATTCAAGGGAAGAATGAAGGAGTTTATTCATGCAAAAGGAAATATCAGAAAGAAATAAAAAAATCATATTAATTGTCCTAATTGCTGGCTGTTTTTTATCAACATTAAATCAGACACTATTAAATGTAGCAATGAGTAATTTAATGGAAGTATTTGACGTTAAAGCTGCAACTATACAATGGTTATCAACAGGTTTTATGCTCGTAAACGGTGTTCTGGTACCGATTACAGCATTTTTAATGAAACGTTTTACAACAAGGCAGCTGTTTATTAGCTCGATGTTCTTTTTATTCATGGGGACTGTACTATGTGCCTGTGCCATGAACTTTAGTATTCTGTTAACAGGAAGAATGATTCAAGCAATGGGGGCAGGAATTATTATGCCACTCATGATGACGGTTATTTTATGTTTATATCCAAGTGAAAAGCGTGGAAGTATTATGGGAACCATCGGCTTTGCCATAATTTTTGCACCAACCATCGCTCCAACATTATCTGGTTTTATCATTGAATATGTATCATGGAGGTGGCTATTTATTGGATTAGCTCCATTTGTATTAATCGTAATTATTCTTGCACTTAAATATTTAAGGAATGTTGCAGACACAACAAAAGCAAAGTTAGATATCATAAGTGTTATGTTATCGACGATTGGCTTTGGTTGTATTTTGTTTGGGTTTAGTAGTGCAGGAAGTAAAGGGTGGGCTCATCCAGTTGTTATTACAACAATTATCATCGGAATAATCGTTACAACTCTATTCTGTTTGCGTCAAATAAAGTCTAAGGATCCGTTATTAAATTTATCCGTATTTAAGTATAAAATTTTCACTCTTACATCAGTCATTAACGTGCTCATTACGATGATTATGTACGCGGATTTAATTCTTTTACCAATTTACTTGCAAAATGGGCGAGGTTTTACCGCGTTTGAATCAGGTCTACTTCTATTACCTGGAGCTGTGATTAATGCCTTCTTATCACCTATCACAGGTAAAATGTATGATAAATACGGGGCGAAACCACTTTTTATTACAGGGTTAGTATTTATCATTATTTCGATGTGGGGTGTAATTGATTTGACCGAATCGACAACTTATATGTATGTAATGGTTCGTACCATTATTTTACGAATTGGATTAAGTTTCATTTCGATGCCTTTAAATACAGCAGGTTTGAATGCTTTACCAAGAGAATTGGGTTCGCATGGTTCAGCAGTAAATAATACCATTCGCCAATTGGCAGGTGCTATCGGAACCGCAGTTGTCATCACGGTGTATACAATACAAGCAACTTCTCATGCTTCGGAGTTATCTATGGAAAATGGAAATATTTCAGCTATGCAACTAGCGAAATTGTCTTCCATCTTTAGTTCAAGTGATGCCTATGTATTTATGTTATTCTTATCTTTTGTGGCATTAATTTTTGCGTGTTTCATGCCTAAAAAAGTAGCAATTCAAAAATGTGAAGGTGAATCACATAACTAAAATCATTAACATTATTATTTATCCCGCATTAACGGGCAGTAATACTCCCACCTCAAAATTCGACGAAAGCAATGTCCAGCTCTAGCGGCTAAAATCTCCAGCCGTTTCGCTCCCTCGGACGAGGCAAAAAGCGCCTCTCTGTCGGGAGCTCCAACGTCCTACTATTTTGAACGAGCCGCTTCCGCTTTTCTAAAGAAGGTAGGTGGGGGATAAACTGCCCGTAAAAGCCCGATTCGTTTAACTAATAATCAGTGGGAGATGAAGAAAACCCCCACTGATTAAAGTTTCATTTTATCGTATTTAAAATGAAAGCATATCTGAGATTTCTCAGATATGCTTTGTTATTTTTCAAAGATGGCATCACAATTAATTTTCGAGCAACTTGGTGTGATTATTGTCAAAGAGAAATGCTAGCCTTTGAAAACGTTTATTATCATTTTTTTGTAGGAGTCATAAGCATATTAGGGTTTCTTGCATGGATCTTTCATGTTCAGAAAGTACTTTTTACTAACTTTCAGTTGTTTTTAGAAGAGGCATATTCAGTACAAAATCGCGAATTACATTTTTAAATTCTTCTTGATTTTCTAAGTAAGGATGGTGTTTAGCTTCTAAGATAGCAACGGACATATTAGGGAACTTAAATTTCTTATAATGATCTGGTCCAATAGCATCATCATATTTTCCACTAATTACAAGGGTGGGTACAGAAATTTCATTTGTGATGTGAGTATAATCTTTAAAGAATTCAGGGGATGCGTGTATATAGTTACGAAAATCAGGGCGATGTTTCAGTTCTTTATCTAAGTCTTCAACGATTTTATGATTTTTTCTATCCATGAACTGTAAATCGTAATATTTTCTCATTTCTAGTAACTTTTCAACAATTGCAAAGAAATCTTGATAGAAAGAATCGATAGACTCATAAGTATCCAAAACAGTTTCTTTCCCTAACCACTTTCGTCCAATGTTCATTTGGTGCAGGTTTGATTCTCGCTTGTTTAGTGTACAGTTAATCAAGATTAAACTTAAGACACTATTAGGATATTGCTTCGTGTAGTTACTAGCTAAAATACCACCAAATGAGTGCCCCATTACAATCCATTTGTCTATATTTAATTCTTGTCTTATTTCCTCAAGATCTAAAAGTAGCCTTTGTAATGAGTAGTCTCCCTCTGGAGCAAGTGAAGAGCGACCACAACCTCGTTGATCAAGGTAATGCATTTCCATAAAGTTTTCTAAAAGAGGACCACCTGTTTGTTCAAAAGGATAACTCCAATAACCAGGTCCCCCATGTAAGAAAATGCAAGGTATTCCGTGGCCACTTTTACTGATATGTAAAGTAACACCATCACTTGTCATTACATTCTTCATTTATATCTCCTCCTTAAGATAAGCTTTTCACTTAATAGTGCCCGATTGTGGAAAAATCGTTTTCTAGTTAGTTTTTTTCATGTATTAGTGGGAAAAGAATCCTTTAATAAGAAGCAGGTACTTTTCTTTCATTTTTTTCACTAACTTTAGAGTCTAACATTTTTGTTATTATGTAGTACAAAAATGTACCAGTTAATCCTAGAGTAAGAAGCAATCCCCCCATATATATGGGGCGAATCCACTCTCCAACGATGATCAACAACGAAGATACAATCATTGCTCCGTAGAAAGTTAAGCTATTAAAAGCCATATAGGTGCTACGAGCGTTAGATGGTGCAAGTTCCCCTATCATCGCCTGTTTAATAGGAACATACATCAGTTCACCAATTGTTCCAATAAACATGGCAATAAAAAGAAACAACACGCTATTTGTAAAAGCAAAAACACTAAAACATATAGAAAAGATCAACATTCCTGTAACTAGAGTCCAGCGATCACTCCACTTTTTAAATAGGAATAATACAACACTTGATAGGAGAACTACAAGAATTGTATTCTCTGTTCGGAGAAAACCCAGCATCTTTGTGCCATCAACCATGAAATCTATTCCAAACAATGAAGCCGAATGATGGGGTATATCTTTTTCAAGACGAATCCCAATATAGTTTGTTAAAGACTGTTCCAAGGAAAAGATCAAGATCGCTCCGAAAATATAAAACATAAACAGCTTATCTTTTAAAACGGTTGAATAGGTTTGAAACATCTCTATTGGTGAAAATTTTTTCTTATAATTAGAAGGCTTAGATGAAGGTTCCGGTGTATAGGTTTCTGTGATGAAGAATACGGTCATGAGTACAGATAACAAAGAGATAAATGAAATCCCAATAAATAACTCAAACAAGTGGTTTTTAAAAAGAAATGCTCCAATGATTCCTCCAATAGCCGTTGATAAATTCCCCAACCAGTAGCTAATTGTAAATACAAGCTTTCTCGATTCAGAGTTTGTAACATCAATGATCATAGCTTGTGCTGCTGGCTGAAACATTCCTCCACAAAACATATTGATGATAAAGCATGCTGCGGAAATATAAGGAAGGTTAAACCAAGGGGAATTACAAAGTGCTATAAACAGATACGAAAGCAATATACCAAGTTCAGAATAAATCATTATTTTTCTCCGACCTATTTTGTCTGAGACATGCCCCCCGATAAAACCTCCAATAACCCCACTAATCACAATTATTATAAGAATAATACCCGTTTCAGTAGTTCCGATTTTCTGAGAAAAATAGATTGCTAGAAAAGGTATAACGGCCATGGAGATAAGGCTGCCTAGAAATTGCATGGCCAGGCGAAGCTTGATGTTGGGATGGATATCTCTCAATTTCATATAAATCACTCCTTATTTATTAGAGATAGGTCCAAATAATCTCAGGGCTTGTATCGTAATATCCTTCCACATCAAGTTTGTATATTCATCAATAAACGTTAAACGCATTCCGTTTAAGATGGATAAGTACGACTCAGCAATTAATGAAGGTGAGTCTTCATAAAAGTAACCCAGCCTTTGCCCTGCTTCAATAACCGGATGAATACAGTCTATAAATACATTTACGAAATCGTTAAGTTCTTTAAAAAGCTTTGGAAATCGATCAGGTCTCGCAAGAACCTGCTGGATTAGACGTAGGTATTCACTTCTCATTGAAAAGAGTTGTACATGGCAATCTATCATTTCTTTCACAACTTCAAGAGGGTCACCTTTAAAGTGTTCTTCTATCTCAATAAAATATGGTTTGATTTCCTCCAATGGCTCCAAAATCGCCGATTCATAAAGTGCTTCTTTTGAATCAAAATACGTAAATACGGTACCAAAGCTAACTCCTGATTCTTTTGCTATTTCGGCAACTGTTGTCTCTGCAAAACCATTCTCACTATATAATTTAATTGCGGCGTTTAGGATAGTAGATCTTTTTCTTTTCTTTTTTTCATCATTAGTAAGTCTAGGTTTCATTTAGATACTCCTTTCATAATAAATGATTGATTAATCAATCAAATTTTATTTCAATTTATTTCCATTGTCAATATGATGAAGGAATTTATTTTCATATTTTTACAGTTAGTTATATTTGAACTTCATAAACGAATAAATGTATTTCAAAAGTTGTTATTCCATTATTCAACAAAAAGAGTGTCAATCTTTCTTGGATCAACACCCCGATATTAAGCTAATTTTTAACACCTTACATATTTACGTTTGAAACCAAGCCTTCCTCTCTCGATTTCTTTATGAATACTTTCGTAAGCATTTAGGAAACTGCTTTTTTTCTTGTCCCGTTTCACTTCTACTGTACCTACTTCCTTTGCGGCCTCGACTGCCTTCTCGTGTAGCGGCACATATGAAATCCCTACGGTGTATAGAAAATTATTCATAGCAGATTTCGTTCGTTCTGGCGAATCATGAATCGCATTTTTCACAATTTCAAGCATATTGGAAATCTTGCTTTCGGAAAATTCATTGTCTAGGCGATTCCCTAAAAGCCAGCAGTAGCAACTCCAGCCCGCTGACATTCTCAGCTCGTCACCGCTTGCAATCCATTTATCAGCAACGTCTTGTGCAAAATCTGACTCTGATAAAGTTACTGCCACCACATAATCGGATAGCATATAAAAATACGCCCCATCCATCCAACGATCAAAATCCGACTCACTCATAGCTTTTGGGTTTGCGATAATGCCTGCAAAGTACATTGCATCGTAGTTACCTGTGGAATAAAGCTCTTCAGCTAAATGTTGATTTATTTTTATTTTCTTTGCGATTGGTTTCATAGCACCTGTAGCTACGCCAAAAAGCGGCTCGTGTGCACCATTGGATATGTATATTTTTTTCGTTCGTTCCTTACCGAGGGCTTCAAGCTCCTGCATAACTGTTTCGAAATCCATAGTTTTGCACTTCCTTCCTTGATACTAAAATCCTTTTAATTGTAACCAACTAGTTTGTATTCTTTATCCAGCCTTCTATGCTTCTCAATTTTACCATTAATCGTATTCAAGTAGGATGTTTACTGTCTATAATTCCTCAACAATTCGGCCCGATTGTTGAATAGAATGGCTCGCATTTTTTTAAACAACTTTTTTGTCATTTTACACATAACAAATTATTTTATATAAGTATAAATACATATTTGTTTAATTAAGTATGTTTTCTAAGAATTGTCCTTATTTCTGTATGAAATCGTATATTTCTTTGTACGCCCAAAAATGTTTCTCGGGAAACCCTGTTTGTTTCATTACTCGAATAGCTTCAACTAAGGCTTGCTTAGGATGTTCAATGGCTTTTAAAATGAGATGTAGGGTTTCCTATTATAAATTTAAAATAAACTCATGATGTTTGTAAAAAAGTTGTCTGAATGGTGTTTTTAACCATACCACTAGTTAAAGAAAATACATATGTGGTGGACCTTTTGAGATAGATATAATTATGTGAAAATGAAAGTAAGGAGGGCGAGAAATTGTTTAATGATTTAAAATTTGTAGACGATCGTCCGGTATATATCCAATTAAAGGATCATTTGAAAAAAATGATTATGAAAGGCCAACTATTGGAGCATCAGAAGCTCCCATCTACCCGAGAATTAAGCAAATTATTATCGGTTAGCAGAACGACTATCCTTACTACTTACGCAGAATTAGAGCAAGAAGGCCTAATTTATGCGATAAAGGGAAAAGGAAATTTTGTAGGGAAAGTTGATGCATCCAAAACGCCGTCCATCGAACTAAATTGGGAAGAAAAGCTTAATGAAGTAACTTTTCAAGCCGATGAATTGGATTTAATGAAGCACGGTGTTCGCTGGGAAAAAGGTATGATTTCATTCAATAGCATTGCCCCAGACGAAAAACTTTTTGATGTTGAAAATTTTAAACGAGCTTTTTTAACGAGGTTATCCAATGAAGGAGATATCATTTTGAATTACGGATATGCCAAAGGGTATAGACCTTTAATTCGTTACCTTCTTCATTACATGGAAATGAAAGGAGTAGACATTTCCAATAAAGATATTCTCATCACGAATGGCTTCACTGAGGGGCTTGATATTTTATTGTCTGCCCTAGCTAAAAAATCAGGGCGTATTATTTGTGAAAACCCTACCCATCATACTGCATTAAAGCTGTTTCGATTACATGGATATGAAATCCATGGTATAGAGATGAAAGATGATGGTATCGATATTTGTCAAGTTGAGAAAAGTTTGGCGGAAACAGATTTTGATTTTGCCTATCTAATTCCTTCCTACCATAACCCTACTGGGATTGTCACCTCCTCCGAAAAAAGATCTGAAATGATGAAGCTTTTTTCAAAATATAAAATTCCAATTGTAGAAGATGGCTTTAATGAGGAGTTGCGTTATTCAGGTTCACATTTAGCGCCGTTATTGACTTTTTCCGGACCCGGGAACAACGTTATTTATATTAGTAGTTTTTCAAAAGTTCTTTTTCCGGGTTTACGTGTCGGTTGGATTTTAGCAGATAAGAAATTAATCCACTACTTGGAGAGTATGAAAAGGGCACGTAATATTCATACGTCCACATTGGATCAGGCAGTGCTTTATCAATATTTACATGACGGCTATTTCGAAAAATATTTAAAAAAGGCCAAGTCAATTTATAAGAAAAAATATGAACTAGCCCTTCATTCTTGTAAGAAATACATTCCATATAAAAGAATGACTGGAGATGGAGGACTTCATCTTTTTATAGAATTAGAAGAAGGAATACATGCACGTACACTTTTGAAAAAATGTTATGAAAAAGGAGTTGTTTTTTCTCCTGGAGATGTCTTTTACACAGATGGAAAGGGCAGCAATACATTTCGGTTGGGGTTCTCTCGATTAAAAGAAGAAGATATTCTCAATGGAATTAAGATTATTGGTGATACGTTGAAAAATGAATATGAGGAGTTGGAAAAATGAGAGTTGGCGTTATTATGGGAGGCGTGTCCTCCGAAAAACAAGTGTCCCTTATGACAGGGGAAGAAATGATTGCACATTTGGATAAGAGTAAGTATGAAATTGTCCCTATTAAACTAAATGATAAAAAAGAACTTGTTGAAAAAGGAAGCAATCTTGATATTGCATTGTTAGCACTTCATGGAGAATATGGGGAGGACGGCACGATTCAAGGTACATTAGAAACGCTAGGCGTTCCATATACAGGAAGTGGTATGCTATCAAGCGGTATTTGTATGGATAAAGATCTTTCGAAAAAGATGATTCGTTATGACGGGATTCAAACGCCAGATTGGATTCATCTTTCAAATAGGGAAGAGCTTCAGCTTGATGAAATAGATAAAATGGGATATCCGTTAGTGGTAAAACCAAACTCAGGTGGTTCCAGCGTAGGAGTAAAGATCGTATACGATAAGGAGTCTTTACTGGCCTCCCTTGAAGATGTATTCAAATGGGATGCTGAAATAGTGATTGAAAAATATATAAAAGGTGAAGAAATTACATGTTCTATTTTGAACGGGAAGCTTTTGCCAATCATTTCGATTCAACATACGGCTGAATTTTTTGATTATCATGCAAAGTACAATGATGTCGCTACGATTGAAGATGTTGTAGAACTTCCGCCTACAACATATGAACGTGTCGCAGAAGCTGCAATGGCGTGTTATAAAACATTAAAATGTAGTGTTTATGCGAGAGTAGATATGATGATACAAGACGGAATCCCGTATGTGATGGAAGTGAATACATTACCGGGGATGACAAAAAGTAGCTTACTGCCTAAAAGTGCCCATGCAGCGGGAATTTCTTATAACAAGCTATTGGATATGATTATTGAAACCTCCTTACAAGTTAGAAGGAGTGAAGGTTTTTAATAGCATTAATAATATTTAAATACAATTTATAAACTGAAAATTCTGATGGAATTATTATTTTTAGTTGCTCAGTTTCTGATAGTTGTAGGAACAAAAAAGTATCTCGTTTTTTCTATCATTCGCTAAATATATAAGATTATTGAAAAGGACAATAAATAAAAATTCTATGCTCATATATTTTTTCTAACACGTAAATCGGATGACGGTGTAGTCAATTCAGAAGTTGTACCGAATTTTTGTGTTAGAAAATGTAAAAATACTATGATTACACCTAGGGGGAGTCATGCATGACCGATTGGTTTCAATTAGATAAAGAATATGTAATGTCTGCGTATCACCGCATGCCAGTTGCTATAGAAAAGGGAGAAGGTTGTAAGCTTTATGATGTGAATGGTAAAGAATATTTGGATTTATTTTCTGGTGTAGGAGTGAATATATTAGGCTACAATCATCCTAATCTTATAAAAGCTACCTTTGAACAAAGTACGAGATGTTTACATCTTCCCTTTCATTTCTTAAACCCAGCAGCTATTGAGTACGCTCAAAAATTAGTGGAACATTCTTTAAAGAACGGGAAAGTCTATTATACAACCTCTGGTGCAGAGGCTACTGAGGCAACCTTAAAATTAATCCATAAGTACAGACAGATAACAAATCAGAAACGTGATGGTGTGATTGTACTTAAAGAAAGCTTTCACGGACGTACATTAGGTGCTCTTCACTTTACGAGACAAGAAAGTATATATCAAAATTTTCCACGCACGTCTATTCCTATATATGAAGTGGAACGAGAAAATTTAGAGGAATTAGAAAGAACGATACGCAAGGAAAATCCAATTGCTATTATGCTAGAGCCAGTATTAGGAAGTGGCGGGGTATATCCTTTGTCGGGTGAATATTTAAAGGGTGTGGAAGAGCTTTGCAGACAGTATAATTTGTTATTTATTGTTGACGAGGTGCAAAGTGGGATAGGGAGAACGGGAAAATTGTTTGCTTATCAGCATTTTGATATTACACCTGATATTATTCAATTTGGTAAAGGAGCAGGTGGCGGTACACCGTTAGGAGGGATAATAGTAGGTTCACGACTTTATGATATATTCTCACCAGGCGATCATGGAACGACGTTTGCACATTCACCGATTGGTACAGCTTTAGGTTTAGCTATATTAAAAACATTAATTGACGATGGTTTAATGGAAAGGTCTTATGAAATGTCACTATATTTAAATACTAAACTTCAAGAAATTCAGAAGGAAAACCCTTATCTTATTAAAGAAATACGTCACTGTGGGATGATGTTTGGAATTAGTATTCATGATACGAATGAAAATGTGAAAAAACTACAATTAGAATTATTGGATAAAGGAATGCTAGTCGATGTTACACAAGGGAATATTATTCGTCTACTTCCCCCTTATATTATTACAAAAGCTGAAATCGATGAATTTATTCATCAATTCATTTCTTGTATCCCTAAATCAGTCGCATTGACAAGCTAAGTGTTCTTCTATTTACGATTGTGGCGCTAGAATAAAGTCGTACTGTTATATCCCTTTAGCTATTATTATAGTTAAAGGGTATTTATTTTTTTGATGAAAGGTACTGAACAGAAGAATAGGGTGTTTTGATTCATCTTTTTTCACACACTCTAAACCTACAGTAAATTTAGTATTTGATACTCTGGCAAGTACGAATGAATGAAGAGAAGGTGTTCGTATGAGTAATCCAAAACATTATGTTTCAGCGGGTGTTGTTGTTGTAAACGATGAAGGGAAGATCCTGTTAATTCGTGGTCCGCGTCGAGGATGGGAGCAGCCAGGGGGACAGGTTGAAGAAGGAGAATCTATTCAAGATGCTGCTGTCAGGGAAGTGAAAGAAGAAACAAGAATTGATATTCGTGTGACGAAGTTTTGTGGTATATATCAAAATCTAAGTTCAGGTGTTTGTGCGACTTGTTGGCTAGCAAAACCTATAGGTGGCAAGTTAGAAACAAGTAGTGAGAGTTTAGAAGTCGGATTCTTTACGGTTGAAGAAACTTTACAGATGGTTACATGGTCAAATTTCAAAGAGAGAATTGTAAAAAGTTTAGATGAAAAAGAGCAACCGTTTTTTGTGGTGTTTTAATCGAATATAGTTGAATCAAAAATAGAGAAAGTATAGCTTTCTCTATTTTTGATTCATTAACGTTTTATATGGTTTAAAAAAGTAATTGTCTTTTCAATTGTGATTTTATTAATAGAATAATACTTTGTTTTACCTTCTTTTCTCACATGGAGAAGATCGCCGCTTTCTAGTACAGCTAGGTGCCGCGATACTGTACTTTGATGTAAGCTAGTTTTATTAATAATCTCTTGAGCAAATAGTTCTTGATGATCGGAAAGTACCGTTAATATAGTTAAGCGTGCTGGATCTCCTAAAGCAGTAACAGCAGGGGTGATTTCATCAATATTTAACGGAGTATTGGAATCATCATTTTGTTGTGTAGGTGCTGATTTTGGTTCAAATAAAATATAAAGTACCTCATCAACTTCAAAAATAGATAAGAAACTCCCCATATGTATTGTTGGTATAAAAGTAATGCTTTTGGAAGAACGAATCGTTTCAGTCCAAGAACTGTCAGGATATAATCCAGTTATTGAAAAAATAAATTCATCATTTGTTTTACATGAATGAGTGGAAATGGATTGTAATTTCGCAGTTTCTTGCTGTAAAGTACTTGCATAATTGAGCCATACGGGTTCGAATGCAGATTCCCAAAATTCCTTCAACAAGATCATTATATTTCTTTTCACTTCGTTTGCATCTAGAAAAAAAGATATCTTTTCTTCAGTAGATGTAATCCCCCATTAAAAAATAGTCATTACAACAATTCCCGAAGAAATCAGAAGTAATCCAAACATTTTTTTCTTTTCAAATTTCACGACCTTCATACCTAATAAGCCGAAATGATCGATAATAATAGATGAAACCGATTGCCCAAGTAAACTTAAAGCGATGGTGATAGACACGCCAAGTGCTGTGAAGCTTATGTTGCTAAATAGTACAGTAAATACACCGATAGCTCCTGCGCTATAAAGATAAAGTGGTATCTCTTTTTGCATACGAAGCTTAGATTTGCTAGCGAGTAAAACAATGACAATGCCAACTAACCCAACGATATGAATTATCACACTAGACATATAGTTACCCGTCATTTCAGATAAGATCCCATTTAGGGGAATCATAATGGCAATCAGAGCACCTATAATAATTGAGAGTAAATTATACAATGACGTTTCCTCCTTACAAATTTACATGTAATGTATCATGATTAAATCGTGAGCTACTATGACATATGTCATAGTGAAAGGAAGAAACTTTCTTTATAATGAAAATGAGTTATAAGGGTGGGGGATGTATGAAGAAAATATGTAATTCATATAAGTTAGATGAGTTTGTTAGGCAGAATAATATTGAATCGTTTTTTAGCAATGACATGAAAGCATATATGGAATTATTACTCTTTAAAAAGAGTGAACATATTTGTAAGGAGAATGAAGATATTCACTATCTGTATTTCTTTGTTGAAGGAAAAGCAAAGGCTTATAACACATTAAGTAATGGGAAATCTGTCTTGTTATGTTTTTATGATAGCTTGCAAGTATTGGGGGATGTAGAGTTAATTCACTCCCAAAAAACAGCTTCAAATGTACAAGTGATGGTGGATTCTTATTGCATTGGAATCCCTTTAGAAAAGGTGAGAGAAAGGTTACTTCAGGATGCAACTTTTTTACGGTATATTTGTGGCTCCTTATCTCATAAGTCAAATAGACTTTCTAAAAATAGCACGATTAATTTACTATATCCTCTGGAGAATAGACTAGCAAGTTACATTCTTGCCACTGGGGAAAGCCTTACTCATAATGAACAAAGAATTATATTTAATGGGAATTTAACTGAGACGTCGGAATTGCTAGGAACAAGTTATCGGCATTTATTGCGAACATTAAATACCCTTTGTGATAAAAGTATAATAAGAAAGAATAACGGGTGCTTTGAAGTGATAAATATAGATTGTTTAAAAGAGCTTGGAGCTGATGTTTATAAATAAAAAAGAGACACTTGATGATGAAGAAATTTCTTAATTATTAAGTGTCTCTTTTTTTGTGTATATAAATCAATTAGAAATGGTGTTATTTCCCTTGATTTGTAAAAAGAAAATGGATATGATGGAACAAAACATATGAACGTATGAACAAATATTCATATATTTTGAGTGATGAAACGAGGGGATAAAAATGTTAGACGTAATTATAGTAGGAGCTGGTCAAGCAGGGTTAGCTACGGGGTATTATTTACGGCAAGGAAACTATAAATTTGTCATCTTAGATGGAGAAAAAAGAATTGGTAATTCATGGAGAAATCGATACGATTCTTTACAATTGTTTACGCCAAGAGGCTACTGTGCATTACCAGGGATGAATTTAAATGGAAATCAAAATGAGTTTCCAAATAAAGATGAAATTGCAAATTATTTAGAAGCGTATGCGAATCATTTTTCCATACCGGTAAGGCTAAATACGGATGTTTCAAAAATAAGAAAGAAGGGGCATGAGTTTGAAGTCTACACTTCTAAAGAAATTCTACAAGCTAAACGGGTGATTATCGCATCAGGTGCTTTTCAAAGGCCATTTATTCCTTCCATTTCTCAAAATCTTTCCAATGATATTTTTCAAATCCATTCTTCACAATATCAATCACCAAAACAAATTCCAGAAGGGCCAGTTCTTGTCGTTGGAGGGGGGAATTCTGGTACACAAATCGCAGTAGAACTTGCAGAGTCTCGAGAGGTTACGATTGCAGTGAGTCATCCTTTTGCATTTCTTCCACTACAAATAATGGGGAAAAGTATTTTTGCTTGGCTGGAAAAAATAGGCCTATTATATGCTGGAACTGATACAAGGCGAGGAAGGTGGTTTCAGAAGCGGAAAGATCCTATATTTGGTTTTGAATGTAGGGAGTTGATTCGTCAGGGACGAATAACAGTGAAACCAAAGATAGTAAATACATTGCAGAATAAAGCAATCTTTTCAGATGATAGCACATGCCATGTTCAGAATGTAGTCTGGTCTACAGGGTTTATACCAGATTACCAGTGGATTGAAATAGAAGGTGCAGTGAATCAAGCAGGGTTACCGATTCATACGAGAGGGGTAAGCGGGGTGAAAGGGTTATACTATATTGGATTACCTTGGCAGCGTCAAAGAGGGTCCGCGCTTCTTTGCGGGGTGGGACGAGATGCAGAATTTGTGTTTTCAATGATTGAAAGGGAAGAAGAGGAACTTTCATAAAGTGAAACTTTAATCAGTGGGGGGGGGTTCTTCATCCCCCACTGATTATTAGTTGAACCAATCGGGCTTTTACGGGCAGTTTATCTCCCACCTAACTTCTTTGCTCTCGCCGAATTTTAAGGTGGGAGTATTACTGCCCGTTAATGCGGGATAAACAAAAAAAGGATCGGTCACAAAGTGTACCGATCAAAATATATGTACATCAATTAGGAGAGGTCAAACTTGATTACATTTATTATATCGTATTCTGATAATTACGAAAACAAAAAGTAATCTCTATATGTTGAGAAAGTTTTTTACACCGAAATATATGGAGAATTAAGAGTACTTTAGAGAATAAGATGTATTCTTTTGGAGTGATATATGATAGATTTATAGCAAATATACATTTGGCTAATTATGTAAAAAGGTTTCTGCAGTATATCTATGAATAAAGCGAGGGATACAATGTGAAATTCGATGATCGGCGTTTACTGGGAGTTCGATTAGGTTCCTTACTTATAACAGAAGAAAATCAATATTTAGTAATAAAGAAAAAAGAACATTATTCTTTATTAAACATTGACAGCTTAGAGTGTACACCTCTTGAAGTGTCATTAGAGCATCTTGAAGAAATGCTTCATGAGGACTTTCAAGAGAACATAAAGGAAATGATTGCGCCGGAGCATTTGAAAATTGTAGCAAAAAATATTGTATAAAGAAAAAAGAAGAATGAAATGTTAGGTGGGGATATAGATGAAAATACGTGTTCATGAAAAAGAAAATTCTAAAGTTGCTATTATAGAAAGTACTGATATCGTAATAGAGGATGTACAAGGGGCATTAGACTTAATGGCATCCATCAATTATGAGCATGATTGTCAAAAAATATTGATTCACAAAATCAATATTACAGAGGAATTTTTCAATTTAAGAACTCGTCTAGCGGGTGAAATTTTACAAAAGTATATGAACTATGGCGTAAAATTAGCTATTGTTGGGGATTTCAGTGTATATAATAGTAAAAGTCTTGCGGATTTTATATATGAATGTAATAAAGGAAAGGCAGTATTCTTTTTAAGAGATGAAGAATCTGCTTTAAGTGCTCTTCACTCTGTATAGTATTGGATTTTTATATTTCTTGTCAGAACGAAAAAAGCTAGTCTTTTGCTAGCTTTTTTATTATAGCCCTTTTACTAAAGCTTTCTATAGTTTTAATAAGTTAACAATCTCTCCAATCATTCCTTCGTTTTGATGAACACCTAAATCCGAGTTTGTCATAATGACAGCGCCAGTACCTCTATAAGGATATGCAACCATCATGCATTGAAATCCAACGTCCCAGCCAAGTGACGAAATTTCTATCTCTTGATTTGGATTGTCTAGAAATACACCTAATCCAGTCCACTTTGAACAACCTTGTGGAGAAATCATTTCTTCTGTTATTTTTGAGGAAAGACCGAGTTTACTATTTCCTTGTAAAGACTGGATGATTTCAATTACTAAAGCGGCTAAATCTGTCGGAGTTGACCAAACTCCTGCAGCAGCTGAATATGGGTAGAACGGATATTTCCCCTCTACTACATGTCCGTTTTTATCATGACCACAAGCAAAACGATCATTTGTGATATTTTGCTTAGGATACAAGAGTGTACTGTTATTCATATGTAAAGGTTCAAATATGAACTTTTGTAATAATAGATCAAAAGGTTCTCCGGTAACGTCTTCTATGAGTTGTTCTATTATACAAAATCCAGCGTCTGAGTAGTGAAATTTGCTTTCGGGTGCATATTGAACTTCAATCGGGATTGAGCAATAAGGTGTTTGACCTTGAAGAATTTGAAGAATAGTAGGTTTTACTTGGGCGGAACGATATATATCAAAGCTTTCAGGTGGATCAATGATTCCTGATTGATGACTTAATAGATTTCGTAAGGTGACTTTTTTATTAGAGATAAATTGATTGTCAGGAACTTTCCAAGATATAAGACGATTATTTACATTTTCATCTAAGCTTAGTATCCCTTGATCTACTAATTTTAAAGTGAGCATTGCTGTGAGAAATTTACTTATTGAACAAGCATTGAAAATAGAATTTACGTTTACTTCTTTAGTTGTTCCTACTTCGAGAACACCAAAACTTTCGGTCCATTTTAATTTTCCGTCACGAATAATAACTAAGCTTAGTCCAGTTACAGAATATTTCTTCATTCTTTCATATATATGTAATGTTCCTAATGTCATATAATTACTCTCCTTTTTAGTATTACGTTCATTATACAATATAAGGAATAGAAAAGGCTGATGTAATAAGACATCAGCCTTTCTGTTATATATTCCATTTTAAAATAAGTCCCGCATGTACAAGTCCTCCACCAAATCCGTATAAAAGTAAAGTATCACCATTCTTAATTTTTCTATCCTTTAATCCGATATCAAGTGCTAGAGGGATAGAAGCAGCAGAAGTATTTCCACAATATTGTAGACTCATAAGTGTGTTATCAAGAGAAATGCCAGTTCGTTCACAAATGGATTCAATCATCCTTAAATTAACGCTATGCGGAATAAACCAATCAACATCTGTTACATCTAAATGATTTTTTTCTAGTAATTCTTGTACGCCTTGTGGAACTGTGTTTACGGCCCATTTGTAAACAGCTCGTCCGTTTTGCACGAGGTAAGGTGTATCTTGTAATGGGGTTCCATTCATTGTTTTGGATAAGGCGGTTTGATATAAGTTAATTCCGCCAGAACCTTTAGATTCCATATGAGTTCCTAAGAAGCTTGGATTGTTTTCATCATATTCTACAAGAGCTGCACCAGCGCCGTCCCCGAACAGAATGCAAGTTGTGCGGTCGCTATAATCTGTGATTTTTGAAAGGGTTTCAGCTCCAATCACAAGTATCTTTTTGTTAGTCCCGGAAGTAATGAGGCCGTTGGCAACAATCAATCCATATACAAATCCAGCACAAGCTGCACTTAGATCAATTGCTCCTGTACGAGGTATTTCAAAATGAGCCTGAACTTGACTTGCGGTATTTGGAAACATGTAATCAGGTGTAGCAGTTGCGACAATAATACAATCAACGTCATCAAGAGAAACTTGGAATCGGTCGATTAAGTTTTGTACTGCTCGGATACATAATGTTGTAGAGAATTCTTCAGGGGAAGTAATTCTTCGTTCATGCATACCAGTCCGCTGTACAATCCATTCATCTGTCGTTTCCACAAGGTTTGATAAATCTTTATTTGATAAAACTTTCTCAGGTATATAAGTCCCAACAGCTGTAATTCGCGCTTTTGAATTCATAAAAATACCCCCTTTTGATACTAGGTTTTAATACTTAGTTATAATTATAAGTTAGTTTACCGATTAATTCAATTATTTGTAAAATTAAGGTATTCATTATAGAATCTGAATATAAAATTGAAATAGAAGGAGGTGTTTATAATGTTGATTAATAAAGTTACTTTATACAGTAATACTTTAGAAGAAATGAGAAAGTTTTATAATAATTCATTAAGTTTTCAGCTAATACATAGTGATGAAGCGAGTTTTAGCATTCAAGTAGGAGAGAGTGAATTAGAATTTCGTAAAAGTCATTCAAACACGAAGCCGTTTTATCATTTTGCGTTCAATATACCATCCAATCAATTCGCTGAAGCGAAAGAATGGGCAAAAAAGAAATTCGTTTTAAATGTAGAGGATGGAGCGGATGAAGTATATTTTTCACGTTCGAATGCACATTCGTTCTATCTTATGGACCCAGCGGGGAATATAGTAGAGTTTATCTCTAGACATACGACATCTTCAGAAAGTAATGAACCTTTCTCTATTGATTCAATATTAAATGTGAGTGAAATGAGTTTGACGACAGATGAAGTTCTTAAAGTAGGAAATCAATTGATAGAATATGGGATTCCAGTAAGAGACGGGGAAGAGTTAAGTGATGGCTTTCAGTTTATGGGAGAAAACGGAGTATACTTATTATTAGGGCCATCCGGACGGCGATGGTTTTTCTCAGATGTAGATGCAGAAGTTCACCCGTTAATGATAGAGGTTGATAATAAAAAACAGATTGAGATAAATACACAAGGGGAATGTAATATATCTATTAAAAAATAAAGGGAACTAGCCTCATTTATTTAGAAATAAGGGTAACAATATTATGATGTTTTGGAGAATCTTTTGTATCCCAATATGTATAAAGTCCAACCTGCTATAATGAGTGGAATGATGATTGTTTTATGTTCAATCTGTTTTTTGAAAAAGTTGCGAAGCTATACCCTTTTGGACATTTATGTCTGAAGGGATATTTTTATAACTAAAAGAAAAAGAACATCTGAATAAAAGGTAGATTAAGGAATTGTTGAGTGACAATAAGTTGTTCCGTTAAAGGGTCAGATTGTGAAGAAATGGATTTACTAAATTATATCGTTTATCGTAAACTGAATTCACGCAATTATTTAAATGATTTACTATAAAACAAATATTTATATATACTTAAACTATTATGAGTAATAACAATAAGGAGGAAACTAGCATGACAAAGAGAAGTGAAAAGGAGTTGTCACTAGAACAACGTGAAGAATTACTCGGAGCATTGAAAGATCGTTTTGAGAAAAATATGAACCGCCATGAGGGTCTGGAATGGGCTAAAGTCCAAGAAAAGCTGGATGCTAATACTGAAAAAATGTGGTCGCTCAATGAGATGGAAAGAACGGGCGGCGAACCGGATGTTGTTGATCATGATAAAGAGAAGGGCGAATACATTTTTTATGATTGTTCAGCGGAAAGTCCTAAAGGTCGCAGAAGTGTTTGTTACGATCGTGAAGGGCTCGAGTCAAGAAAAAAACATAAACCAGAAAATAACGCTATTGATATGGCAACTGCCATGGGCATTGAACTATTAACGGAAGAACAATATCGGGCGTTGCAGAAGCTTGGAAATTTCGATATGAAAACGTCGAGTTGGGTGCAAACACCCTCTGATATTAGAGAACTCGGCGGTGCCCTTTTTTGTGATTGTCGCTTTGGACACGTCTTCGTGTATCACAATGGAGCAGAATCCTATTATGCCGCGAGGGGTTTTCGTGGCTCATTAAGGGTCTAAATTTTGCATAGACAGTTAAAGATCACCTAGGGAAAAGTTTTAATTTCATTCTTCAACTATCGAGCGCAATTGTGAAGCTACATATGTAAACGACACCTAATATATCAAAGACTGTTTTCTTCTCATACCTATGAGATTTTCGTCCGTTTTGCTGTAGGAGGTTGAACAGGCGAATTAGAATCTTTGATAGCTCTTGGGTGTCTTTCTGTATAGCTTGGAAAAGAAGAAGAAAGTAATCTTTAATCATATATATGGCCTTATATTCACTCAGTTCTCGTTTCTTTTTTCTAAGAAGTAATTGCCGCATTTGAAACATGGTAGAAGAACAGAGTAGAATGGCAATCAGTTGCCCATACAAATGGCATTCCAACCGTTCTCGTTTTATCTTTTTACAATGATGAATATGAAAGAATGATTTCCACGTTTTAAATAAAATCTCTATTTGCCAACGTAGAGAGTAGATATATAGATATCGCTGTAGTTCTTCAGCGAACAAATGAAACTCATCTTGAATCGATAGATTCATACAAAAACGCCATCCTTTCTGTATATTTCTACAAAAAGAATAACGCTTTCTATGAATTATGTGTATAAATTCACCTTAGGTTGATAGTAATGTATAGTGACCCCTAATAAAGTGTCATTCCTTAATCGTCTGCTAAATATTTTCCGATTCCGTCTGATTCTAACACCTAAAGCTTGTATTTGTTTGACTTATCACTAATCGTATCGGTGATGGATAAGTCTTTTACATTCACCCGGGAAATGGAGAGATCACGATTAAGGACATAAGCGCGTTCTCCGTCCTGGCTAAAGACAATGGCTTGCCGGGGTTCTGTGAAACCACTGATTGTCTTAATCACATGGTTATCAGAGACGTTGATCACATCGATAGTATTGTCCACCTTGCTGCTTGCAAAAAGCAGTTTACCATCGGGCGACAAGGCTGCACCGTATGGCTCACGTCCAACTTTTACCTCGTTAACGATTTGTCCTAGAGAGATGTCCACCACGGAAATGCTGTCACGACCGCTGTTTGCGGCATACAATGTTTGACCATCAGCAGTCACGGAGATTCCACGAATCATAGAGAAACCAATAATCTCACGTACGATGTTCTTAGTGGCTGCATCAACTACGGACACCTTATCTCCTTTAAAGTTTGTTACAAACACATATTTTCCATTCGAAGAGACTGTAATACCTTGGCGTGGTTGGGAGAAACCAGTGATGACTGCAGTCGGTATGCGTTTCTCAAGGTCTATGACGGTTACAGAACTATGTGCCTGATTGTTCACGTACAGCGTCTTTCCAGCGGGGCTGACGGTGGTGCCGAATGCACCTGGGCCGACTACGACTTCATCCTTTAAGGTTAGGCTTTTTGCGTTGTAGAAACGTAAAGTGCCTAGCGTACTGTCCGAGACAACAAACTCTGAACCATTGTTAACGAATACGATGTTTCTCGGTGTAACAAAGCCATCGATTTTCTTGCGTAAAGTACCTTTAGCAAGGTCATAAATACGGATCGATTGTTCGCGACTATCTGAAACAATCGCAATCTGCTCATCGGGACTTATAGCGAGGGAGTTGTTAGTGATGCTTCCATCGAAGCTCTCCTTTGCCATAGAGCTTTTATTTTCAGTAAATGAGGCAAAAATGGCAGTCGGAAGAATAATAACAAACATCAAAGCTACAACCAATACACCTTTAAATTTCATTTTTTTTAACATTTCTTCACCTCGTTAAAAATTTTTTCACATGATAAATCTTCAAGACACACGAATAACTTCCATAGGTACACGCAAGCCCAGCAGGTAAACAGGGTGTTTGAATCTTTGCAAATATACTTACTATACGTCTTTTGATTCCCTCCTTTTGTAATCGTGTCTGAATTTTTATCCCTTCGTTCTATGTAAACGTACAGATAGACAAATTGGTTTGAATATTATAAAAAAATAAATTTGATGATTAAAAATAATTACATGTTTTATAAATAATAATTACACTTTAATTTAATATAAAAATGCCCAAAAACAAGGTGTGTTTATAGCAAGGGAATGCTTGTAGACTTACTTACCCTATATAATTATAGTTACCATAACACTACTTAACGGTATTCCATGTATCTATTGGCTAAAAAAATCCTCCTTCAAATAATTAACTGTAAAATTTCTCATTCACATAACTCTATATGTTTATTTTCATATTGCTAAAAAAGGAGAATATGAAATATATGAGTATTGGCTTTATTATGCTGATAATGATTGGATTAATAACCATGAACACGATTGGGAAAAGTATTTTGTTTACTTGAAAAATGGCGTTCCAATACATTTGCTTATATCGAGTCACAACGGTTATAAAATAAAGTCATGGTCAGAAGTACTAAAAGATGATGGACATCCCTTAATAGGTGTTGATGGAGGAGCTCATGCGATGAAATGGGATAAAGAAGATGGAGTTCAAATTCGCTATAATGGAGCTATTACAAAAAATAATGGACGTCTTGATGAAGGGAATCAAACGAATCAACCATGGATTCTCTATAGCAATGATCCAATTGAGGATGTAACAAAATATTTAGCTGCTCCTGATACGTTTTATTACGGTAATCCAGCTTATCTCCTATATTCAAACGAATGTAGCGACCCTCGCCAAGCACCTTGGAAACGCGAAGAATGGGATAATCCACAGCTTCCTTAAACATAACGCTCATATGAATAGAATATTCTTAATGTAACATTTTGTTATTTCCAATAAAATGGAATGGAAAGGAGATGATTATACTGAAAATCTTTTTCTATTTCTTAATCATTCTGTTATTTCTTGTGATTGATTACTATTGCTTAGAAGAGGATAGCAAAAGATGGGGATGGTTTAAAAATAGAAGTAAAAAGCAAAAAACAATCTTTTTTACTCTTGTTCTTCTCTTAACTTTCATAGGATACATACTTCTTGATGCTAAATACTTTAAAATCTGAAATCTTTAGTAAGCTAAAAGAACCCATTTTTCTTTTGGATTCAATAGTTAAGGGCACTCACTTCTTGATAAAGAGGTGATCTTACTCGATTATATTTATTACTTATCACAAAAAAAGAATCCCTTATGATTA
>NZ_JAJJBY010000026.1:0-65662 GCF_022625245.1 Bacillus sp. TL12
GCAAATTGCTGCTTCTTTTTTACAACGCTTCTATAAATAACGCTACTCCAATGCCACCACCGACACAAAGAGATGCGATACCTTTTTCTAGTCCACGTCTTCTTAATTCGTGAATTAAACTTACCGTAATGCGCGCTCCTGTGCAACCAATTGGATGTCCAAGACCAACACCACTTCCGTTAACGTTTACTTTCTCACGGTTTAATCCAAGCTCTTTCTCAACCGCTAAATATTGTGCCGCAAACGCTTCATTAATTTCTAATAAATCAGCATCTTCTAATGACCAATTTACTTTCTCTAACCCTTTACGAATTGCTGGTGCTGGACCAATTCCCATAATCTTCGGATCTACCCCAGCTACAGAATAACCAACAATTCTAGCTAATGGTTGTAAACCTTTCTCCTTAGCCTTTTCTTCACTCATTAATACTAACACTGCACTTCCATCATTAATACCGGACGCATTCCCTGCAGTTACAGATCCACCTTTACGAAATGCTGGCTTTAGCCCAGCCAATTTTTCAGCTGTAATATCCGCACGTGGATGTTCATCCTTTGAAAATACTACTTCTTTTCTACGTTCTTTTATTGTAATAGGAACAATTTGTTCATCAAAATAACCTGATTCAATTGCTTGAAGCGCTAATTGATGGCTACGTAGCGCAACTTCATCTTGTTCCTCTCTTGTAATTTCATATTGTTCAACTAAATTTTCAGCTGTTTCTCCCATCATAATATGATGGATCGGATCTTCTAAAACTTCCCACACCGTATCACGAATTTCTCCATGCTGAAGACGCTGGCCCCATCGGTGCTGTTTTAATGCATAAGGGCTTGAGCTCATCGCTTCTACTCCACCCGCAATAACAACATCACTTACACCTAACTGAATTTGCATTGCTGCTGACATAATCGCTTGCATACCTGAAGAACATTGACGCTGAATTGTATAACCTGTAACTGTTTCTGGAAATCCTGCTGCTAATGCAGCTGTTCGCGCTGTATTTGCTTCGTCTGTTCTTTGAATACAGTGTCCTAAAATGACTTCATCCACTTCATGAGGGTCTACTCCACCTCTTTTGACAGCTTCTTGAAGTACAGGAACAGCTAATTCTACTGGCGTTACATTTTTTAGTGCTCCTCCAAAAGTTCCAATTGGCGAACGAACTGCGGCTGTAATGACAACATTATGCATCTTGCACTTGCCCCTCTCTTATGTACCCTAGTAAGTTTTTGGATGGAATAGCAGAAGATGTATATCTGAACTTATCATACTACAAACATACTAAAAAATCAAAATATTTCATATAGTAAAAAAAGAGGGAATTCCCTCTCTATTCCGTTAATGCGTATAAGAATTTTTGTAAAATTTTCTCTGTTGTTTTATTTAAATTCGGTAACTTTTCAGCAGGAAAATACTTGAGATCCAGCCCTTCTTCATCAAGCTCTACTTTACCACTCACGTGATGCGCTTGGTATAGATGAATTACATTATAAATTTCATCTCCATTTGGATAACGATAATATACATCTTTTCCAGAAAGGACACCAAGAAACTGCAACATCTTCGCTTCTAATCCTGTTTCTTCAAAAAGCTCTCGCCGAGCCGTTTCTTCCGTTGTTTCACCTAACTCCATTGCCCCACCTGGTATACCCCAATCATATGTATCCGAACGGTATTGAAGCAATACCTCTTGCTTTTCATTTAATATGATCACAGCTGATCCTACAAGAATTAACGGTCTTGTACCGACTGATTTTCGTAACTCCTCAATATACCCCATTATAACTCTCTCCTTTCCTCATCCTTCCTTATCATAGCAAAATTCTTTATTTTTTTGTGACATGCAAAAAAATATTCCTACTAACAAAAAAAGGAAGCATCTGCTCCCTTCTCATCATTTTTATTTTCGAAAACTTTCATATTTAACCGCTTCAAACGCATCTTCAATCTCTTCATTTCGATAATGAACATATGTAAAGCGTCCTAATTCTACTAATCGAGCAATTTCCTGTAATACTTTTTGCTTTTCATATGTCTCTTCAATCGTTACATGTACATAAAATTTCATAAGTGGATGTTCATATAAAACTTCTCCAACTTCTACATATACATTTTCTACCCCTTGAACCACTCTTACATAACTTGCAAACTGATAAACAGCTTCTCGATCTGAAACAATTTTTAATGTATACATACATTCTCCCCCCTTTTCTTTTACTATATCAAAATGAACCGCATATAATTTAATTAAACTATGAATATTTTCCGACTTCTTCCATTCATTCGTATATCCTATTCCTTCATCTACATCTTCTCAGTTAAAAACATAGCTATACATAAAGGAAAACTTTATTCAACCCTTACCAATTCGACTTTTATAGGCGATTCTCCCATCTAACTTCTTTGCTTTCACTAAATTTTGAGGTAGGAGTCTTACTGCCTGTTACTGTGGGATAAAATATATTATATTTTATCACCAATTCCAACACATCAAAATACACCTAATTTTTAGGGATTCTATCCATACACACCCGTTTCATTTCACATAGTATATCAATAAACTATTTTCCATTTGAGGTGTTTCTAATGGATCCGTACGTAAATATATGTATTTGTATTGCCCCAGACTCCGATATTACAAACGATCGCATTGCCAAAGATTTAGCAGTTGCTGAATCAATATGGCACCCCATTTCATTTCAAATTAAAGATGTCATTATCCTAAATGAATCATTTACATTCCATGATGGTGAAATTAGCTATATGGATGCTGTCCAGAACCAACCTAAAGTTTCTTCCTTTTTTAACACCTGTTCATCAGAAGTTCCAGATTGTGATATTTATATTTGTTATATTGGGAGTAATTATTTTAAAGAACAATCTGTAATTGCATGTGCCTACTCATTCGTTATAAACCAAATCCTCACAGGTTATATCATTCTTACTAATGCTGCTTCTCCTATGAAAAATATATATACACTTGCTCATGAAATAGGACATATTTTATTTACAAGGCGTATTAATGGAAAGCTTACCCATGCAGATCCACATTCTCCAACCGGTTCTGAGCATCACCCTTCTTCCACAAACCTCATGTATCCAATCGTACCTCGTCCTGATCAAGTACTCATTGAATCTTTATTAACAAAAGAACAGCGATCATTATCTTTACAGAGTTCTTTATTACACAGAGAAAAACAGTAGCTACGGACGCTACTGTTTCAAATCATTCATTCTGGCTGTAAGGATCGTATTGTGTCATAGAACAAATTGTCTTCTATCTTTTTTTATACTACTAACTCATCCGCACAGCCCTTTTCTATTCTATCAAACGTTCTCTATTATCAATCATATTTCGTTACTCAATCTATACATTCGAAGTATCCGTTCTTTTCAAATCTATTTTCATCAATACAATTAAACTTCCATATAGAAAGAGCGGTTCCAGTGCTCCGAAATTCGTATCTTTAATTGCTGTACATTCAAATACAAACATAATGGTAAATAATGCAACTACTTGAAGCAAGCCCATCCAGCTTGCTAAACGCATATTGATAATAGCCAATACACATAGTAATAATCCTCCTAATAGATAACTTTGCATTGAGGATAAATAAAAGAGTGGCGGTTCATACCATTTATTTAGTAACATAACCAAAACAATCAACGCGACTGGTAAAAGTGATATACATATATATAAAATAGAGAATTCCTTTAATTTACTTGTTATAAATACAGATTTACGAAAAGCAATGATTCCCATAGGAATGCTAATAGCCAATACTATTGGATAACCGATTAAACTAATTAATGATATAGATACAAGCTCATTCACACCATGAAATAAAAGATCTGGAACAGACCAATACGCAAGAACTCCAATGATAAAAGAAATGAATAGATTCATGTTTTCTTTTTTATCAAGCTCCATTTCTTTTGCTAACTCTTCAGCATATACCTCTGGTGAATCTCCAAAAATATCTGCAACTGTTTTTCCTTCCTTTTCTCCCTCTATTAAGTGAAGTTTTGCATCTTCTATAAAAGAATCAATATCTTCCTTTTTTATTCCCTTCGTTACTAAATATACTGTTATATCATCTAGAAATTTCTGTACTTCCTTTGAAAACATTATTTTCCTCCTTTTATTTAATACACGCTACCAAATTTACCTAGCTGCCTCTCTTTTATTCGCCTTCCTTATAAATTCAATAATAATAAGAATAAATAGACTGCCATACAAACACACAATCTGAAATAACATCGGCATTAAATCCTCTGATGTAAATGTTTTAAAGACGAGCATAATAGCAAGTGGAACCACTAAATATAAAACTTTATACCATCCTTCAAAGTACACGTTTATAATTACTGTTACGATGAAGATTGCGCCTGCTATCATATAGCTCTGCAACTGAGTTAATTCAATCATTGGTGTAGGATAGATGATATCCAGTATAATTACTGCTCCTAATAAAACCATCGGAACTGCCATCAATAACACTTGGACAAACAATTGTTTTGAAAAATGTAATCGAAAAGCCATTTCACGAAAAGCCAGATTGGGTACTACAAGCGCAATCATTAGTGACATCCCATAACCAATACATTGAACGACTGAAATCTGTAGTTGCCCACTATCATTTACAACTAAGATAGAGGCAATAATCCAAAACGCAACAATATTCATCACTGTATATCCGATTTGTTTCCAGCTCTCCCTGCGATCTTTTTCCATTACTTTAACAAGTTCATTTGCATATTCTTTTGGTGAGCTTCCAAAAATATCTGCTACACTTTTCCCGTCCATTTCACCTTCGATTAAATGTAACTTTGCATCTTCTAAAAAGCTCTCAACATCACTTTCTTTTACACCCTTTGCCGTTAAAAACATTCTCATATCTAATAAGAAATTTCTCGCTTCGGTAGATAGTATCATCGTCGTCTCCCCTTTCCTTCCAGTAAACGCTCTACACTACTTTGCATCGCTTCCCAGCGATCCATAAATTCATCCAGTGCATCTTCACCTTTTTCTGTTAATGTATAATATTTTCGCTTTGGACCAGATGGAGATTCCTTCATTGTACTTGCTATTAATCCTTCTTTTTGCATCCGTATTAATAACGGATAAATACTTCCTTCACTTGCCATTGTGAAACCGTACTTAGCTAGCTTTTCACTCATTTCATATCCGTATATCTCTCCTTCAGAAATGATGGCAAGGAGACATCCTTCTAAAATCCCTTTCAACATTTGACTTGTCGACATAATCAAAATCCTCCCTCTATCTTGTTTTACAAGATAGATAAGCGTAAGTATCTTGCTTTACAAAATAGTATAGCAAAAGCTATTTTGCAAAACAAGATAGTTCAGTATATTTTTCCAAATCTTTGCAGGATTTTCATTACATTCCCTCTAAATAGAGCACTAAGACAAATTTTATATAAAGGAGTGCTCTCATCATGATTTCAAATCGTGTCGTTTTTTTAACAGGTGCTGCAAGTGGAATTGGTTATGAAATGGGAAATGCTTTTGCAAAAGAAGGAGCAAAAGTGGTGATTAGTGATCGTCTTGAAGATCGTGCGAAGGAAGCTGCTGAACAGTTATGCAGAGAAGGTTATGAAGCAATAGGTCTAAGATGTGACGTTACATCTGAGCAAGAAATATCAGAAGCGATTTCTGAAACTGTTACAACATTCGGATCACTTGATGTGTTAATAAATAATGCTGGTATGCAACATGTTTCACCTATCGAAGAGTTTCCAACAAATAAGTTTGAACTTCTGATTCAAATTATGCAAATCGCACCGTTCATCGCAATAAAACATGCTTTTCCAATTATGAAAAAACAAAAGTATGGACGCATTATTAATGTTGCTTCTATTAATGGGCTCGTTGGATTTGCTGGAAAGGCTGCCTATAATAGTGCGAAACACGGTGTAATTGGTTTAACAAAAGTTGCTGCTTTAGAAGGAGCTACACATGGCATTACGGTAAACGCCCTCTGCCCCGGCTATGTAGACACACCACTTGTTCGAAACCAACTCCAAGATTTAGCGGCAACAAGAAACGTTCCCCTAGAGCGTGTATTAGAAGATGTGATTTATCCACTCGTACCACAAAAACGATTGCTAGCTGTAGAGGAAATTGCCGATTATGCTTTATTTTTAGCAAGTGAGAAAACAAAAGGAGTAACTGGTCAAGCTGTTGTCATTGATGGTGGTTATACAGCACAATAATCTTTTTAAAAGGCTTATGCCCTAGAAGAGCATAAGCCTTTTTCTTCACTTTGTTTCATGCGGAGCTTCATATCTTGTCATCTGTTGTGGTAATTTCTCAATCGCAACAATTACACCATCTAATTTACTTTCAATACGATGCAGTAAATATAATGTCACAACAATTGGAAATCCAACATTACCGATCATAGATATCCATTCCTCCATCTATTTCTCCTCCCTTCTTTTAAATAAATAGAAAAAAGAAAGGAAATTTGGCAATAAAAAAATAAAATATTGTATATTATATACCTTTTCATTTTCCGTCATATAAGTCACAGTTATAAAAACAAAAAAGGTTCACCACTCATTTTCCCCATCTGTTTTCATATGGCATGTGGCTAAAAAAGGAACTGACCGCCTCTACCCATGAGCGGATGCTCTCTTCCACTACTTTATGCCGGCCTTTCCATGCGTATTTGTTGAGCTTGTGTTCTCGAATAATGAAGCAATCTCTACTGAATAATCTCCTTGTAGAATTCCCTTTTCAGTAATAATTCCAATAATAAGATCATGCGGAGTTACATCAAATGCAGGATTATAAACACCAACGCCCTCTGGAGCAATTTGTTTTCCAAAAACCTTTGTAACTTCAGATTCATCGCGTTCTTCAATCACAATTTCAGCCCCTGTTTTCTTCGTAATATCAAATGTAGAAAGCGGAGCAGCAACATAGAAAGGAATATGAAAATATTTCGCTAGTATAGCTAAATTCAATGTCCCTATTTTATTTGCCGTATCACCGTTTGCAACAATTCGATCTGCTCCTACAATGATAGCAGAAATATTTTTTGTTCGAATCGCATGGGCCGCCATATTATCTGTAATGAGCGTTATATCAACACCAGCTTGTTGCAATTCCCAGGCAGTAAGGCGCGCTCCTTGCAAAACCGGCCTTGTTTCACATGCATAAGCATGTAAGTTCACCCCATGCTCTTTTCCAATATAAAACGGAGCTAGCGCTGTTCCATAACGAGCTGTAGCAATACTTCCTGCATTACAAATCGTTAAAATGTGATCACCATCTTTAAATCTAGTTAAAGCATGCTCTCCTATGCTACGGCATACACTTTCATCTTCTTGCTGAATTTTAAGTGCTTCCTCTTCTAATATTTTCCTTGCTTCTTTAATAGTTGTTACTTGCTTGATAGAAGCAGTCATACGATCAATTGCCCAAAATAAATTAACAGCCGTCGGACGTGAGGTTGCTAAATAATTACAATCTCTTTTAAATTGTTTTTCAAAGTCAGCGATATTCGTAGCATTATATCTTTTTGCTGCAAGCACTAAACCAAAAGCTGCTGTAATACCAATTGCAGGTGCTCCTCGCACTTCCAGCATAACAATACTTTTCCACACATCTTCAATATTGGTTAACGTTTTATATTCTACAACGTGCGGTAATCTCGTTTGATTTAATAATGCAATAGAATCTCCTTTCCAACTTATAGAACGTGGAACGGCAACTGTTGCACTCATGCTTTCACCCCTCCTGAAACAATATATTGAAATACCGTTTGAAACAATCGAGTATCCGCACCGGTCGTTTCATGTATCACTAGTTCTCTGCCTAAATATAATGCATGTTTTTTAGCTTGTATTCTTCTATTCTTATCCTGAATTCCATCTAAATCTGCTACATGTGCTAACCCAATTGTTCGACGAATGATTTCACACCCCGCAAACCCAACTGCATCAGCAAAAATATTTTGCAGTACAATTGCCAGCCATTGTTTCTCCTTTGTATAGGATTCTACTCCTTCTAGTACCCAGAGTTTTGTAAATACTTCTACAAAATTACTCCATGTTTTTTCAATATGATAGAATAATACACTTCGCTTCTCTTCTTCCCTTGATAGCGCATTTAATAATAAATTTGCTATAAATTGACCTAGATCAAATCCGAATGGTCCATATGTTGCAAACTCTGGATCAATTACCTTTGTTTCAGAAGGTGATGAAAAAATACTACCTGTATGTAAATCGCCATGAATTAATGCTTCTTTTCTCGTTAAAAATTTATATTTATACTGTGCTACCTGTAATTTCAATTTCTTATCACACCAAAGCTCATCTAATGTAGGCTGTAATTCTTTCTCATAATCATTTGTATCATAGTTTCCAAATGGATCTGTAAACACAAGATCTTCTGTAATTTTGCAAAGATCAGGGTTTACAAACTTTCCATCTAGCACCCTTTTCTCTTCTGTTAATAGACCAAAATCTGACGTATAAAAAAGAACGTGTGCCAAAAAGCGTCCAATATGCTGAGATAAAAGTGGATAATCTTCCCCTTCACTCAAACCTTTTCGAGTAATGGTAAGAGATGATAAATCCTCCATTACTGTCACAGCTAATTCTTCATCATGACCATATACTTTCGGAACATATTCTGGTACATATTTTGCAAAAACTTGCAATGCTTGACTTTCAATTGTGGCTCTTCTTAGTGAAAGTGGCCAACTTTCCCCAACGACTTTCGCATATGGGAGAGCTTGTTTTACAATGATACCGCGTTCTCCATCATGAAGCCGGAATACATAATTTATATTTCCATCCCCTATTTCATGGCAAGTTACCTTTGCTTTTTTCTCAAAGTACCCCTGCTCTTTTGCATACTCAACTGCTGTTTCTTTTGTTAATGAACGATATCCCATTTTTTATCCCCCTTTATTAAATTCAGAGGCTTTTCATCATAAGAAAAACCTCTTTCCATGAAGAAAGAGGTTTGAAGTTGATCTTCTCCCCTCTTATCTGTCAGAAAGCGATCCTTTCTGCTGGAATTAGCACCGTGCCTTTTTGGCGCATAAGCGCCCCATCTCACAATGGTATTACGGTCGGTTGCTGGGTTTCATCGGGCCAAATCCCTCCACCTGCTCTTGATAAGAGTTGCATGATTTATTCGAATTTTTAAGTTTCTGTTACAGACTATAACAAGAATAAAAATCATTTGTCAATATTTTTATTTATATAATTCTGGACGTCGATCAGCAAAGACAGGAATTCCCTTACGCACTTCCTTAATTTTTTCTAACTCTAAATTCCCATGCAAAATAGACTCTTCTTCTCCTGCTTCTGCTACAATTTCTCCCCATGGATTAACAATAAGAGAATGTCCAGCAAATACATTATTTGGATCCTCTCCTGCTCTATTGCATGCAACCACATAACATTGATTTTCAACTGCTCTCGCTTGAAGAAGTAAACGCCAATGAGCTAAGCGAACAAGTGGCCATTCTGCTACAACGAATAATACATTTACCCCTTTTACAGTATGAACACGCATCCATTCTGGAAAACGAATATCATAACAAATGACACCACCGCACTGTACACCATCCAATGTAAATTCTCCTGTTTCATCACCTGCTATTAAATAGTTATGTTCATTCATCAACTGGAACAAATGAACCTTACTATACTCACTTTGTAGTTTTCCTTCACGATTCACTGTATACATCGTATTCGTAACACCATGCTTTGTTTGCTTCGCAATAGAACCACCGACAATATTCACACCATATTGCTGTGCCCAATCTGAAAGAAGTTGCTTTGTTTGAATCCCATCCCCATCTGCAATTTCCGGCAATCTCTCCAAATCATAACCAGTCGTCCAAAGTTCTGGTAATACGATAACGTCCGGTTTTCCTTGCATCGCCTCTTCTATTTTTTTCTTTGCATTTTCAATATTTATTTTTACATTACCAAAAGCAATATCCATTTGAATACATGCGACTTTCACTTTATCCACCCCATCTTCAATTATTTTTTCTTTACAAAAACTTAGAAAGGTTATATCATTTGTCACTAGAATTGTAACAACTTTCAAAAGAGGTGGAAAGTATGAAATATTTTCAACCTTCCGAGATTGTAACATCATTACCAACGCAATTTTTCGCTTCACTTGTTGCAAAAGTTAACAAAGTCGTCGAAGCAGGGCACGATGTTATCAATCTAGGTCAAGGTAATCCAGATCAACCAACACCGCCGCATATCGTAACAGCTTTACAACGTGCAGCAGAAAAAGCAGTTCATCACAAATACCCCCCATTTCGCGGACATGAAAGCTTAAAAAAAGCCGTTGCGACATTCTATGAACGTGAATACGGAGTCAAAATAAACCCTAAAACAGAAGTCGCTATTTTATTTGGTGGTAAAGCTGGGCTGGTTGAATTGCCGCTTTGTTTTACAAACCCTGGTGACACAATACTTGTACCTGATCCAGGATATCCTGACTATTTATCAGGCGTCGCTTTAGCGAAAGCAAAGTTTGAGACGATGCCATTATTAGCAGAAAATGACTTTTTACCGGATTACACTAAAATCAATGATTCTATTGCCAAACAAGCTAAAATGATGTTTTTAAATTATCCTAATAATCCAACTGGTGCTATTGCATCAAAAGAATTTTTTGAAGAAACAATATCATTTGCAAATGAAAATGATATTTTAGTAGTTCACGACTTCGCTTATGGAGCAATTGGTTTTGACGGCAACAAACCAACTAGCTTCTTACAAGTAGACGGTGCAAAAGATGTTGGCATTGAAATTTATACACTATCAAAAACATTTAATATGGCTGGTTGGCGAATCGCCTTTGCAATTGGTAACGAAAGCGTCATTGAAACGATTAATTTATTGCAAGATCATATGTATGTTAGTATATTTGGCGCTGTACAAGAGGCTGCTAGCGTTGCATTATTAAGCTCACAATCTTGTGTAACAGAGCTAGTTGATCGATATGAATCTAGAAGAAATGCACTTATTTCAGTATGTCATTCAATCGGTTGGAATGTACTCGCACCAAAAGGCTCTTTTTTTGCTTGGCTTCCTGTTCCAGCAGGTCTTTCATCTGAGGAGTTTGCTGATATATTATTAGAACAAGCTCATGTAGCTGTCGCACCTGGAGTCGGATTCGGCGAACACGGTGAAGGTTACGTTCGGGTCGGATTATTACATACAGAAGAACGGTTACAAGAAGCAGTTCAGCGAATTGATAAATTAAAAATTTTCAAAAAACCATTGACACCATAAAAAAACTCTGTCAAAATTCAGATATCGAAAAAATTTAAACATTTCTAAATACTTCTTATCAAGAGCAGGTGGAGGGACGAGCCCGACGAAACCCGGCAACCGATCTACAATTGTAGGCACGGTGCTAATTCTCGCAGCATTACGCTGACAGATAAGGAGCTGGTTGTAAAAAAACCTCTCCTTAGCTGAGAGGTTTTTTTATTTAACTAGGAGGTTATGAAAATGAGCGGAATAACAGCAACTTATTTAATTCATGATGATTCTCATAATTTAAACCAAAAAGCGGAGCAAATCGCTCTCGGTTTGACAATTGGTTCATGGACTCATTTACCACACTTATTACAAGAACAATTAAAACAACATAAAGGCCACGTCATTCATGTTGAAAAATTAGAAGAACAAGAACATGTAAATGTGTACCTTGGAAAAAAAGTAACGCGTGGACTCATTAAAATTCATTATCCATCATTAAATTTCAGCCCTGATTTACCGGCCATTTTAACAACAACATTTGGAAAATTATCATTAGATGGCGAAATTAAATTGATTGATTTAACATTTTCAGATGACTTAAAAAAGCATTTCCCTGGTCCTAGATTCGGTATTGAAGGAATTCGAAATCTCTTACATATTCATGACCGTCCACTTCTAATGAGTATTTTCAAAGGAATGATTGGACGCAATATCGGATATTTAAAAACCCAGCTACGCGATCAAGCAATTGGCGGTGTAGATATTGTAAAAGATGATGAGATTTTATTTGAAAACTCATTAACGCCACTTACGAAACGAATTCATACTGGAAAAGAAGTATTACAATCTGTATACGAAACATATGGTCATAAGACTTTATATGCAGTGAATTTAACGGGACGCACATATGACCTTAAGGAAAACGCAAAACGCGCTGCACATGCTGGTGCAGATATTCTTCTGTTCAATGTATTCTCGTATGGATTAGATGTATTACAATCTCTTGTGGAAGATAATGATATATCCATTCCAATTATGGCTCATCCTGCTGTAAGCGGTGCATACGCTTCATCGGAATTATATGGCCTTTCTTATCCATTGCTACTTGGAAAGCTACTTCGTTATGCTGGTGCAGATTTTTCTTTATTTCCATCACCATACGGCAGTGTTGCATTAGATAAAAACGAAACTCTTCTTATTACAAATGCATTAACTGAACAAGATCAATCTTTAAAACAAAGCTTCCCTGTTCCATCGGCTGGCATCCATCCTGGTTTTGTTCCATTTATCCTTCGTGATTTTGGTAAGGAGGTTGTCATTAATGCAGGTGGTGGTATTCACGGTCATCCAAGCGGTGCACAAGGCGGAGGAAAAGCGTTCCGAGCAGCAATTGATGCTACTTTGCAAGGAACACCATTACATGAAGTCGGTAACACTGATTTACATGTTGCACTGCAATTATGGGGAAACCCATCTGGCGAGGTGAAACTATGAACCTTCAGATTTTTTGTGACTTCGATGGTACGATTACGAACAATGATAATATCATTGCCATTATGGAGAAATTCGCTCCACCAGAATCTGAGGAGATAAAACGAAGGATATTATCACAAGATCTTTCTATTCAAGAAGGAGTCTCACAACTTTTTAAATTATTACCAACAACTTTGCATGATAATATCATCAAGTTTCTAAAAGAAACGGCTAATATACGCACTGGTTTTGAAGAGTTTTTGCAGTTTATAAATGAACATAACATTTCTTTTTATATTATTTCTGGAGGAATGGATTTCTTCGTTCATCCCCTCTTAGAAGGGCTCGTTCCGGAAAACCGAATTTATTGCAATACAACTGATTTTTCTGAAGAATACATCAAAGTAAAATGGCCACACCCTTGCGATGAACATTGTAATTATAACTGCGGCCTTTGTAAATCAACATTAATTCGACAGCTTAGTTGTAAAGATGCTTTTCATATTGTAATAGGTGACTCCATCACAGATTTACAAGCAGCTAAACAAGCTGATAAAGTATTCGCCCGGGATTTTCTTATTACAAAATGTGAAGAACACCATATTCCTTACACACCATTTGAAACGTTTTATGATATTCAAACTGAATTACGGCACTTGTTGGAGGTAAAGCTATGAAACAACTTTTTCATCAATGGCATAACCTAAGTGAACTAAAAAAAGAATTAACCAGTCGCAACTGGTTTCCAGCAACAAGTGGAAATATTTCTATAAAAGTAAATCACGAACCACTTACTTTTCTTATCTCAGCAAGCGGGAAGGATAAAACAAAAACAACACCTGATGATTTCCTATTAGTTGATTATCAAGGAAAACCTGTCTTAGATACCGATTTACGTCCTTCTGCCGAAACCATATTGCATACGCATATTTACAATCATACAAATGCTGGTTGCGTCCTGCATGTCCATACAACTGATAATAATGTCATCACAAATTTATATAAGGAAGAAGTTATTCTTCGTAACCAAGAAATTATTAAAGCTCTTGATATTTGGGAAGAAGGTGCAACCATTCACATTCCAATTATTGAAAATGATGCCCACATCCCTTCACTTGGAGAGAAATTCAAGAAGCACATCCATGAAGATTCAGGAGCTATATTAATCCGAAACCACGGTATTACCGTTTGGGGAAAAGATAGCTTTGACACAAAGAAACGATTAGAAGCATATGAGTTTTTATTCCAATTTCATATAAAACTATTATCAATTCAGGGAGGCGTTTCACATGGCGCAAATTCGTATTCATGAAATAAATACCCGCATTGAAAATGAAGTAGAAGTGAAGCAATTTTTACAAGGAGAAGGCGTTTTATATGAGAAATGGGATATTTCAAAACTTCCTGCTCATTTAAAAGAAAACTACTCCTTAACTGATGAAGACAAAAAAGAAGTTTTAACAATATTCTCTAAAGAAATTGCTGATGTTTCAGAGCGTCGAGGTTATAAAGCACATGATGTTATTTCCCTTTCAAATGCAACACCTAACCTCGATGAGTTATTAATTAACTTTAAACAAGAACATCATCATACAGACGATGAAGTTCGTTTTATTGTCAGTGGGCATGGCATCTTTGCCATCCAAGACAAAGATGGTCGCTTCTTCGATGTTGAACTTGAACCTGGTGATTTAATCTCTGTACCTGAAAATGCAAGACATTATTTCACATTACAAGATGATCGCCAAGTTGTAGCCATTCGTATCTTTGTTACAACGGAAGGCTGGGTTCCTATTTACCCCGCTATTCGCGGGCAGTAAGTTCTCCACTCAAGCTTGAGAGAGAAACAAGGAAGATAGGCGGGAGATCAACTGCCCATAAAAGCCTGATTGGTGAGGGCTCATAATCAGTGGGGGATAAAGCCCCCCACTGATTAAAGCTTCACTTTACTAAGGTAGTTAGTTGAATAAAAGGAATTGGACCCCCTTTTCCTTCCTTTTATTCACTCTACATATATACATCCTCCTATGGAACAGGCTTATTTCAAAAATATGAAATAAGCCTGCTTTTTTATTTTCTCCCGCCTCGCAGATTCATCACCTAGAATAAATGATCCCCTTATTTTTTCTTTTTCCATTTTATCAAGTATATTTATCAATAATTTTTGAACATTTTTTGAACTTTTTTCTGAAAATTCTGTTTAAATTGTGTTATAATACAAATAATAGAAAATGTATCGAAAAAACTGTAAAAGAGGGGGAAGAACATGAATTTAATTATAGCACTTATACTTGGGGTTACTTGTGGAGCTATTCCTGCTATTCTCGGTGCAATTATGGAGGAATTAGAAATTGGTATGTTAGGTTTTGTCGCATCTTCTGTAAGCGCTTTACTTTTTGGCTTGTACGGTGCTATTCCTGTCGCTATTCTCTTTTCATTATATATATTACGTCATGCTCGCACAAAGCAATTCAATCGAAACCATATGGCCCAAATCATTCCATTTCCAATTGAACGCTCTCGTCGTGCTTCAAGCTTATAATCTCATTATTATATCCTCACAATATATCTACTTTAATACAGCCTACCCTTGTCAAATTTAGCTTCCAATTCCAAAAAACATTTTAAACATAATAAAAAAGTCCTCATTTGAGGACTTTTTTATTTATTAGCTTCCAAAAACTGAAATAGTTCTTGTAAATGGAGAGCATCTTCTCCATAACTAACAGATACATAACATACTCCATCAATTTCAGCATGCATATAAAGAGCGATACCTTCACGGTCATACTTTAAAGCTAAATAAAATTCCATTTCTTCTAGCATTTTCTTTGATGTTCGAATAACATAATGGCCATTCTCATCACGTCCATATTCAAATGTTGGCTCAAAATCATATTTTTGTTTAAATGCTGCTTGTTGTTTATCATTAATCGGCATACAAGTTGTACGCTGCACAGCATCAATCATTCCATCAAATGTTTCTAAATTCATCATATTACCCCCTTATGTATTTTTTATATAATACTTGTGTTCCACTATCTTCCTCTCCCGCTTCTATTAATTGTTCATATAAGTCTTTCGCGAGGGTTAAACCTGGTACAGGTAATTCTAACTTTTCAGCCTCATCTAATGCAATCTTCATGTCCTTCATGAAGTGTTTTACATAAAACCCTGGCGCAAAGTCCTCCTTTAGCATACGCGGAGCTAAATTACTTAATGACCAACTACCAGCTGCTCCAGTTGAAATACTTTTTAATACTTTATCTGGATCTAATCCCGCTTTCTTTGCATACGCTACCGCTTCACAAACTCCTATCATATTAGAAGCGATCGCAATTTGATTACACATTTTTGTATGCTGTCCACTTCCTGCTGACCCTTGTAATTGAATATTTTCTCCTAACTTCTCAAATAACGGCAAACAAGCTTCATATACTTCTTGATCTCCACCAATCATAATAGCCAGTCTACCTTCTTTTGCACCAATATCTCCTCCCGATACTGGCGCATCTAAAGTATGTACATTTTTTGTTTTTCCATTTTCATATATACGTTTTGCTAACGTTGGTGTCGATGTTGTAAAATCAATTGTAATTGTCCCTTCATTTGCATGTTCCAGAATTCCCTCTGTTCCAAAATAAATTTCTTCTACATCATGCGGATATCCTACCATCGTCATAACAACATCTACATTCTTTACTAATTCTTTTGGCGAATTACACCAATGCGCTCCTTCTTTTAATAAAGAAGTTGCTTTTTCTTTCGTACGGTTATATACATATACTGTATAACCACTTTGTAATAAATGATGTACCATACTTTTCCCCATAACACCTGTACCTATAAAACCAATTGACGAAATTACTTGTTTCATCCACTCATCCCCTTTGTTCTAATAAGTCACTTACCATTTTTCGAAATTCCTTATTGAAATCATCATTTATACTATTTTGTACATTTGAAAATAAGATAACAAACGTTCCCTTATCTTTATTAAAATTATTAAATGTATTCCAACCAGCTACTACACCATGATTATGAAAATAATCAGGATAAATATAAAAACTAAATGCATACTTTTTTTCTGCTGAAGGCATAAACATTGCTTGTATACTTTGCAGTGAAAGAAGTTTTCCATTTATAATTGCTTCATCTAATTTCTTCATATCCCCAACTGTAGTATACATCTCACCGCAGCCATATAGCCAGTTCATTGCTAATTTTGGAGCTGGTACAAGTATATTATTTTCCTTTTTGTACCCTTTCGTGAAATATCTCTCTCCTAGCGCCATATTCCCCATACCTGACTCATGCATGCCCGCTCGCGCAAATATATTTTCCTTTACGTATTCTTCTAAAGGCTTCTTAGATATATTTTCTATAATATAAGCAAGCACCATATAATTATAGTCAGTGTATTCCCAACCAGTACCAGGTGGAAAAGCTACTTGCTGGTTTCCAATCCAAGTAACTAACGCCAAACGGGATGTAGCATTCACTTTTCCCTTTCCCTTCCCTGGTAAGCCAGAAGTGTGTGTGAGAAGGTGGTATAATGTAATATTTTTTTCTGCGGGGAATGAAGGGATATATTTATTTACATTGTCCTGAATATTTACTTTCCCCTGCTCTTGCAACTGTAAAATGGATGTTGCCACAACAGTCTTAGTAATTGAACCGATGCGATACTTTGTTTGCGATGTATTTTTAATTTTATTTTGCACATCCGCATATCCATAACCTTTATTGAGTAATACATGACCTTTATCCTCGACAAGAACTGTTCCATTAAAGTCTTTGTCTATTAAATATTGGTCTAACTTTTGTGCAATACTAGCATAATCAATTGGTGGTTGCTTTTTTTCTTCCAAATTATCCTGTAATTCAGATTTAGTAGAAGGGATTACCTTTGATATTGGCGCCTCTGACTTCTCCAGCGTATCCCAAAAATAGTACACAATTCCGCATACTAAAAAGCAACACAAGACCATCATAATCAATCTTTTTAGCATTTAAAAACCTCCGCAGTTACTTCATCATAAATGGTCTCCTATCTCTATTATCAAACAACAGAAAAAAATCGCAACACTTTGTTGCGAAAAATTCACATTTTTTCTTCTCTATATAAACGTACTTGGTTTTTTCCATTTTTTTTCGCTTCATATAAAGCAATATCTGCTCGCTGTATTAACTCCTCTTTTGTAATTCCTTGCTCATACAAAGCAATACCAAAACTTGCAGTTAATTTTGAAATACTAGAGAACTGTTTCGTTTCAATAAAAAAACGTAAAGATTCAGCAACTTGGAAAGCCTCTTTTTCCGTTGTATTTATTACTAATATACTAAATTTCTCTCCACCCCACCGTGCAAAAATATGCTGGGATGCTATTTTAGATTTCATAAGTTCAGCTAACTGAATTAATGCTAAATCACCAAAATCATGCCCATATGTGTCATTCACTTTTTTAAAATCGTCTATATCAAAAAGAATAACCGCCATTGTTTGATTCATTCGTTTTTCATTTTTCCAGTTTTCTTCTAATACTTGTTGAAACTTCAAACGGTTGTATATTTCTGTTAAAGAATCAATTGCAGCAAGCTGTTCTTGCTCTTGATATAATTCATCTAATTCCGTAATATCGGTACACTTAACAATAAACCTAGACAAATCTTCTGGTACAGATACGGCACGTAATAAAAAAATGAACTCTTCACCTTCATAATTATACATTTTTATTTTTCTGGATTGTTCTAAAGAATCATCGAGCCAAGTTATATCGTGATTTGTTGTGTAATATCCATGCTCTTGAATAAAATGTTCCGCAAATACCATATGATTCTCATGATATGAAAATAAATTTTCATATCCAAAAAAACTCAAAAAGTTCGTATTACAGTCGACGATTTCATCATCTTCTACAATAAATAATAAATCATTTTGAAAATCAAACATCATTTGAAGAAGCTCTTGTTGAATAGTTAATTGCTGCAATAGTGATAATTGATAAAGGCTTTTGTTTACCTCTTCTAGCACAACCTGCGGTGTAACAGGAGCCATCACAATATTTCGTACCCCTATTGTAAGTAGATCTACAAATTTTGACGTCACCGGCTGATCCCAAATAACTATAAAAGAACTCATTGAATTATATATGTGTTTTATATGCTCTACTTGTGCACCATTCGACACATAAATGATTACAATTTGTGGTCGCACTTTTTCATATAATAGTTCTCCTTCTTCAAAACTATTTGCTATAAACATACATTTGGGATGTATATTGTCAATCGTATACTGGTGATTACAACCTTCTTCTATATAAAGTACATTTACATGGAGATCTTGTAATACATTTTGAAAAACCGTATTCTCTAATAAAAAATGTAGTATGTTCACCACTGGTCTTCACTCACTTCATATATCCTGTTCTACTGAATTCTTCACTATCCTTTTCTATAAGGGACCGCTATCAAAAGAACCCGATTGATGAGGGCTGAGTATCAGCAGGAACGAAGAACCCTCCCACTGACAGGAGCTTCACTTTACATATTTCTTTCTTAATCTGTGAATCATCTTTTTATTGTATGATTTCATGAATGATAGCGATTGTACGAATGTCCTCTTTTTATTTATTCTATTCTCAACAACTTGACAATTAAAATAAAGGTATTATACTCTTTTACAGTGATAACTTACAAAACGTAAGTAAAAATTACATATAGTATTTTTTGTAAATCGACATACAACTTGGAGGTATATTATGGCACAGCAAGATTTTTTTACTGTTTTATATGAACGAACATCTAATCGTGCATTCAATCCTGAAAGGGAAATTTCAAAAGAAGAATTACAAGAAATTTTGAAAGCAGCGGGCCAAGCACCGTCAGCTTGGAACTTACAACATTGGAAGTTTCTTGTTTTCCAAGGTAAAGATGTACAAAGCCGTTTACATCCAATCGCTTATAATCAACAACAAATTCTTGACGCCTCTGCAGTAGTCGCTATTTTAGGTGACCTAGAAGCGAATAAAAACATTGATCCTGTATATGGACCAATTGTAGAGCAAGGATTTATGAAAGAAGAGGCCAAAGAACGTTTGGCACAAAATATTGAATCTGCATATAAGCGTGAACAATATCCACGAGATGCAGCCTTCTCTAATGCATCACTAGCAGCAATGCAGCTTATGCTTGCAGCAAAAGCAACTGGCTGGGATACTTGTGCGATCGGCGGCTTTAATCCACAAGCACTAATGGATGAATTTAATGTTTCTTCTCGCTATGTACCAATCATGCTAATTACAATTGGGGAATCGACTTTAAAAGGACATCCAGCACCACGTATGAATGTCGAACAAGTGACTGAGTGGGTAAAATAAACAGTCCCACAATGACATAAAAACCGAAGGAGATTCCTTCGGTTTTTATGTCATTTCTTTGTAATATTTCAACATATACAAATAACGATTCACCCCTCTCTCCCCCTTTGAACCGAAATATTTTGTCGAACTTTGTTACATACTGAAATATAAGGGGTGCTTTTTTGTTACAATTGTGATACAATAGTAACAAATAGATAACAAGAGAGGGATTTTCATTGAATTCATATGGAAGCTTTATTGCATTTTTAAGCTATACCGTAACTGTACTGCTTCTATACTTTATTGGAGATGCCACAAATATTACAATGTTACAATTTCCAAAAGAAAAAGCACTACAGCTAGAAGAAGGACTACATATCTCACAATCTATCGTACCATTACTGTTGGCTCTTCCCGTATATGCAATCGTTTTATATAAAAGTAAAAAAGTGTAAAGGATACCTCGTTATAAATGAAGGTGTCTTTTTCTATGTATCCGGTTATTCGTGAATAGTCGAACCTCTCCTAAAGATTCTTGTTGATTCAAAGATGAGAAACACAGGATAACTCCCCATAAAATTCCGATGCTTGAATAAAGAAAAAACACGAATAAAATTTGCAATCTATCTTCCCCTGTCATTTGTCCTTATCCAAATACCATTAAATAACAAACACCCATCTAGTCATTTAAAATAAGTAAATATCCCAACAAAAATTCCACGCTATGTCCAATCACCACATATGGAACTTACATACATTATAAGTGTGAAGGGGGTGAAGAATTATGTTTGGATCTTTTGGATGTCGTGATGACTTCAGAGGTTGTAACTTTGACGATGGGTGTAAAAGAGATGATCGCAGAGATGATGATTTTCACAAAAAATCACTATGCAATGTCCTTATTAACATTTCAATTGGAACAAAAATTTCTCTTCTAAAAGTTAAAGATTGTGGTACGTTCCGTGATGTAGTATTTGAAGGGTTTTCTTGTGGGGTGGCTCTCTTCTCCAAGAATAACTGCAGAAACGATAATCACCATGAGCCATGTGATAACAAACACAAAGACGATTTTAAAGGATTATTACGTGTTTGCCCAGAGGATATAATCGCAATTGCAATTTGTTAGAAGATTAGCCTTGTACAAAAAACCTGAGACCGATTTCAAATCGGTCTCAGGTTTTCTTTTTACTATTAAATACTTTTAACTAATTCAACAACTTCTTCAGCAGTTGACATTGTTAATGCTTTTTGTGCTAACTCTTCCATTTGTGCTTTTGACAACTTACTTAGTTGTGTTCTTGCAGGAAGGATAGATGTTGCACTCATGCTAAATTCATCTAAACCTAATCCAAGTAGTAATGGGATTGCAAGCGAATCTCCTGCCATCTCACCACACATACCAGCCCATTTTCCTTCTTTATGAGCAGCATCGATAACCATTTTTACAAGACGTAAAATAGATGGGTTATACGGTTGATATAGGTAAGATACACGTTCATTCATACGGTCAGCAGCCATTGTATATTGGATTAGATCATTTGTTCCGATAGAGAAGAAATCAACTTCTTTAGCAAACTGATCTGCTAATACTGCAGAAGCAGGGATTTCAACCATCATACCTACTTCAATATCGTCAGAAACAGTTGTACCAGCCCCAACAAGTCTTTCTTTCTCTTCTAATAAAATCGCTTTTGCTTGACGGAATTCATCAAGAGTTGCAATCATTGGGAACATAATTTTTAAATTACCATATACACTTGCACGAAGTAATGCACGAAGTTGCGTACGGAACACATCTTGTTCTTCAAGGCATAAGCGAATTGCACGGTAACCTAAGAATGGGTTCATTTCTTTTGGTAAATGTAAGTATAGAAGTTCTTTATCTCCACCAATGTCAAGTGTACGAACAACAACTGGTTGACCTTCTTTTACACCTTCAAGAACTGCTTTATACGCTTCGAACTGCTCTTCTTCTGTTGGAAGATTGTCACGGCCCATGTATAAGAATTCTGTACGGTATAATCCAACGCCTTCTCCACCATTGTCGATGATACCTTGTACATCATTTGGTGTTCCGATGTTAGCAACAAGCTCAACATGGTGTCCGTCGCTTGTTACAGTAGCTTGATCTTTTAATTTCGCCCATTCTGCTTTTTGCTCTTCGAATTTTGCTTTCTTTTCTTCGAAAGTACGAAGCGTTTCTTCAGAAGGGTTTACAATTACTTCTCCATCTAGACCGTCGATAATTACGATATCGCCGTTTTGGATTTTCTCCATAACAACTTTCGTACCAACAACAGCTGGAATTTCCATAGAACGAGCCATAATTGCAGAGTGAGATGTACGTCCACCGATATCAGTTGTGAAACCTTTTGCATACTTACGGTTTAACTGAGCTGTATCAGATGGTGTTAAATCTTCAGCAATGATGATGACTTCTTCAGCAATTGTACCTGGATTTGAGAAGTTAATTCCTAGTAAATGTGCAAGAACGCGTTTTGTTACGTCGCGAATATCCGCTGCACGTTCTTTCATATATTCATTATCCATGTTTTCAAACATAGTAATGAACATCGTTGCAACTTCATCCATTGCAAATTCAGCATTTACTTTTTCACTATTTACTTTATCTTTTACTGGATTTACTAGTTCTGGATCATTTAGTACTAGTAAATGTGCTTCAAAGATAGCAGCTTTATCAGCACCAAGTTCAGCAAAAGCATGGTCTTTAATTGCTTCTAATTCAAATTTTGCTTTTTCAAGCGCAGCGTCTAAGCGTGCAATTTCTGCAGCTTCATCCGTAATCGTTTTCTTTTCAATGTTGAATTCAGGATTTTCAAGTCTGAAAGCCTTCGCAATAGCAATCCCACTTGATGCAGCGATCCCTTGAATGTTAAGAGTCATTATTCTCCTAATCCTTCGTTTTTCATAGTTTCTTCGATAGCTGCTAGTGCTTGAGCTGCATCATCACCATTTGCAGTGATTTTAATTTCTGCGCCTTGTTGAATACCTAAAGACATAACACCCATGATTGATTTTAAGTTAACGTTTTTACCGTTATATTCTAAGTTAATATCAGCACCGAATTTGCTTGCAGTGTTAACAAGTAAAGTTGCTGGACGAGCATGAATTCCTGAGTCGCTAGTTACTTTAAAGATTTTTTCCATAATAATCTATCTCCTTTAAATACAGTATTTTTTGGTTGTATAGACGTTAGTACTACATCATCTATTGTATATAATAGGCGATGTTCGGTCAACCACATCGCCCATTATAATTATAAACATTTTGCGTCAATTTCTTACTGAATGTCAATAATAGATGCTTCGCCTTTCTTGACATTACCTTCTTTTTTCAATTCAACTTGTTGTCCTTGGCCTAAATTTGTAAAAATAATTGGTGTGATAATAGATGGTGCATTTTCTTTTACAAATGTTAGGTCTACTTTTAATAAAGGTTGTCCTTGTTTCACTTGATCACCTTGTGCTACAAGCGCTTCAAAACCTTCACCATTTAATTTTACAGTATCAATACCGAAGTGAATTAAAATTTCTTTTCCACCTTCAGATTGAATACCAATTGCGTGTTTTGTAGGGAATACATTCACAATTTCACCGTTAACTGGAGAAACTACTGTTCCTTCTGTTGGTTCGATTGCAAATCCATCTCCCATCATTTTCCCTGAGAATACTTGATCAGGTACTTCTGTAATCGGTAAAATTTTCCCTTCAATTGGTGATACGATTGTCTCGTTTTCATCCACTTTTTGAGGAGTTTCTTCTACTTTTACAGGCTCTTCTTTTTCAACATGAGGCGTGCGACCTGACATAATATCATGAATTTGTGATTTCAATGTGTCTGATTTCGGTCCGAAAATAGCTTGAATGTTATTTCCAACTTCAAGTACACCAGCTGCTCCAAGTTCTTTTAAACGATCTTTGTTTACATTTTTTTGTTCATTAACTTGAACACGTAAACGTGTGATACAAGCGTCTAGAGAAGCAATATTCTCTTTACCACCAAGCGCCACTAATACTTCACGTGGAAGTTCGCCTGCTTCTGTTTTTCCTACGCCATCAGCATCTGTTGTTACTTCACGACCAGGTGTTTTTAAATCCCATTTACGGATTGCAAAACGGAATCCGAAGTAGTAAATTACCGCAAGTACAAGACCTACAACGATTACCCACCACCATGGTGTACGGTTCTGAAGTACACCGAATAAGATAAAGTCAATTAAACCACCAGAGAATGTCATACCAATTTTAACACCTAAAATATGCATTGTCATAAACGATAAACCAGCAAATACAGCATGTATTCCGAATAATACTGGTGCTACGAATAAGAATGAAAATTCAAGTGGTTCTGTAATACCTGTTAAGAAAGATGTTAACGCAGCGGAGCCTAAAATACCTGCTGCTAATTTTTTGTTTTCCGGACGAGCTTCATGATACATTGCTAACGCTGCTGCTGGAAGACCGAACATCATGAACGGATACTTACCTGTTGTAAATGTACCAGCTGTTAATTCTACACCGTCTTTTAGCTGTGCCATAAAGATTTTTTGGTCACCGCGAATTAATTCGCCTGCCGCATTTGTATATTGACCGAACTCGAACCAGAACGGTGAATAGAAAATATGATGTAGTCCAAATGGAATTAAGGAACGTTCAATTAAGCCGAAAATAAATGCTGCTAATGTTTTGTTTGCATCAATCATTTGGTGCGAGAATGTATTTAAGCCACCTTGAATTGTTGGCCAGATAAAGCACATTAAAATCCCTAATAGTAAAGAGAATGCTGCTGTTGCAATCGGTACGAAACGCTTACCTGCAAAGAACCCTAAATACGGTGGCAATTCAATATTGAAATATTTATTATAGCAATACGCCGCTAATATCCCGACGATAATACCACCAAACACTCCAGTTTGCAGTGTTGGAATTCCTAATACGTTTGCATACGCTGGATCTGCAAAACCAATTTTAACTGGATCAGATCCAACACTCGTTACTTTTACTAGCTTGTCTACTTCTAGGAACACACTCATTGTTTTGTTCATAATTAAGTAGCCAACGAAAGCTGCTAACCCAGCTACTCCGTCTCCACCAGCAAGTCCAATCGCTACCCCAACTGCAAATAATAACGCCAGGTTTGCGAAAATAATATCACCAGATTGTTCCATGATTTTTGCAACCATTACAAACCAATCTGCTTTTAAAGCAGGAATGAAATTTGTTAACGTTTCATTTTGAAATGCGTTACCAAATCCAAGTAAAATACCTGCTGCCGGTAAAATCGCTACTGGAAGCATAAGCGCTTTTCCGACTTTTTGAAGAACACCAAAGATCTTCTTAAACATGGAAACCCTTCCTCTCTTATCTATATTGTACTTTTCGACAAACGCCAAAAAGGCATGAGGAAAAAAAGATAGAACGATAGCTATACAAAGGGTAGTATATCCCTTTCTCTAGCTTACATTCCTGACTTTTCTCCACTCATGCCTGATCGAATCAGTAACACGTGTCAAAAATAGGTTTACGTATAAGTTCACTATTTTAAAGCAAACGTTTTCGGTATTTGCTTTCATTTGTTTGTCGAATTTTGTATAACTTTTGCATGACTTATTATACAAAACAATTGTAAGCGATTCAATCATTTTTTTTAACGTTTTCATTTTAGACAAAAATATATGTCTTTTACACATGCTCTGCTTTTACTAATCTTTGCAAGTGCATCGTTAAATAAATGCTTTCTGCTTCATATACAGGAAGCTGTAATTCTTTTTGCATCACCTTCACAAGCTTCCAAGCTAAATTATAACAAACTGGATACTCTGCTTTTAACAAATCAGCAAATCCTTGTGATTCTTCCACCTTTTCTCCCTTTTTCACTCGTTCAATTGCATATTGCAAATGACGAATAAGACGTAAATAATGAATGCTTTCTGGATCTAATGTAAGGTGTAGATTTGTTTCAATTAAAGAAACAAGCTGCACAATAAGACGGGAGTTTTGATTAACAGAAGATAAATCAGAATTTGTGAGTGAACTATAGATATGAAGTGCAATAAAACCAATTTCCCCTTCTGGTAATGTAATTTGCAAACGGGAATTCAAGAGTTGTACAACGCCCTCAGCAATTTTATATTCTTCTGGGTACAGCATTTTTGTTTCAACTAAAAAAGGATTATCTATTGTAAATCCTTGTTTCAGTCTTTTAATTGCAAAAGAAATATGATCTGTTAAGGCAATATGAATATGCTCATTTAATGGTGACTGCGCCTTCTCTTGAATGTACAACATAATATCGTTCATCAGTTCAATTAACTTTTCGCTCACATGTGGCACTAAAAGCTTATATTGTTCACGGTCCCGTTCATTCTTTAAAACAAACATTTTTTCAATTTGTTCCGCTTCTAATACATCTTTTGTTTTTTTTCCAAACCCTATTCCCTTGCCAATCACTACTACTTCCTCATGTTCCGGATGGCTCGCAATGATGACATTATTATTTAAAACTTTTTTAATTTCTAGATAATTATTCATATAACACCACCCTCGTACTTAAATAGCCTGCTTTTATGTTACAGAACTTTCTTCTTTTTCGTCAATGCAAAACATCTACCATTTTAGAAAAATTCATTTTTTAGACATGTTTGCACAAGATGCGTATAATGTAAGAGCACATGTACATAGAAAGGAGAGCACAGCATGATTAAAATGTTTGTTAGCGATATTGATGGTACAATGATGCAACATGGAGGAATTATTGATGAACAAGACATTATTGCCCTTCGTAACCTTGCAGAACAAAATGTGATACTTTGTTTTGCCTCTGGTAGGCTTGATAATGAAATCGCTGGTTTAATGAAAGAAATTGGCACTGATTTTCACCGCATTAGCGTAAATGGTGTATTTGTATATACTCATGAGAATAAACAGTTATTGTCTGCCACATTTGATTCAAGCATTTTACCAGATTTGTTAGCAATGACAAAAGAAGAACCTTATTTCCGTTATGTAAGTGATGAACATAATTATTACATCGAAGAAAAAACGCCCTTTATCCATGAACTTGAAAAACAAGTCACAATGACTTCTGTGGAAGAACCAAATTTATTACAAAAAATTGATGATACAATCTTTCCAAATAAAATTTCTGTTGGTGGCATGAAAGAGGACTTACAAGCTCTTCAGAAGAAAATTGATGAAAAATTTCATGGGAAGGTCAGCACTTTTATTTCTGCTGAACAGTGCCTAGATGTTATGCCACCCAATATTAGTAAAGGCTCTGCTATTTCTGTTCTATTACAAGAGTTCCAAATAAATCCTGAAGAAATTGCTTGTATTGGTGACTCTTATAACGATATTCCAATGTTCTCACTAACTCCTCATAGCTTTGCCATGGCGCAAGCAGATGACGCTGTAAAAGAGCATTCTCATTATGTCGTAGACTCTGTAAAAGATGCTGTGGAACGCGTTCTAGCCTACAATTCAAAGCAAAATAAAAATACGACTCACTCCATATAAGGATGAGTCGTATTTTTATTTCTTTACATATCCAATCAATCGAATGTTTACTATGTTTCAAAAAATGAAGTATATTACTTATTTCGTGAAATACTCGTAATAAACTTATAACGATCACCACGATAAATACATTTTACATATTCTAACGGTAATTCGCCTTCTGCATATGACCATTGTCGCATTACAAGCACAGGTGCTTTTTTAGGTATATGCAAATGCTCTGCTTCATCATCTGTTGCAATTGAAGCTTCAATTGCTTGGGTAGCACGAACAAGTTTAAAGCCTAACTTTTTCTCTAAATGTTCGTATAAAGATTGTTGCAGAATTTCTTCGTTAATATCTTTTACAAGAGTTGGTGACAAATATGTTGTCTCAAAGGCAATCGGTTCATCATCAGCTAGGCGAATACGCCTTACTTCATATACCGATTCTCCCTCTTGAATTTTAAGCCGGTCTGCTATTTTAGCAGTAGCTGGAACTAGATGGAAGCTCAATAACTGACTACTTGGTTTCAAACCACGGGAAAGCATATCCTCTGTAAATCCCGTCATCCCTTGCAGTTTCTGCTCCACTTTTGGAAGTTGAACAAACGTTCCAATTCCACGTTTTCGATATAAATATCCTTGTTCCACTAAGTTATTAATTGCCTGTCTGATTGTCATGCGACTTACTTCGAACTTATCACAAAGTTCATTCTCAGATGGAATTTTATCTCCCGGCGTCCATTCACCGTCCTCAATTAGCTGTTTCACCCACTCTTGAATCTGATAATAGATCGGAAATGGTGAATACTTGTCGATGTTCATCAGCAATCGCCTCACTGCATAAAGATAGAGCTTCTGGATCAGCAATTATGGTTACATTCGGATGACGTTGCAATACTGTAGCAGGACACGCTTCGCTATACTCACCTTGAAGCAGTTCTTTGATTGCTTCTGCTTTTTTCGGTCCCATAGCAACAAGTAAAATTTGCTTCGCTTTCATTATGCTACCAATTCCCATTGTAATTGCATGAGTTGGCACATCTTCTTCTTTTTCGAAGAAACGAAGGTTTGCTTGGCGTGTAGACTCTGTTAATTCTACAATGTTAGTTGGAGAATCAAAAGCTGTTCCTGGCTCGTTAAATCCGATGTGACCGTTTTCACCGATTCCAAGAATCTGTAGGTCAACTGGGTTAGCTGCTAGAATGCCTTCATAACGCTTGCACTCTTCTTCTAAATCACTTGCCATCCCATTTGGTACATAAGTTTCTTTAAATGGAAGATGATTAAACAACTGTTCCTGCATAAAATAATGGTAGCTGTTTTTATCTTCGTGTGGTAAATTTACGTACTCATCTAAGTTTACAGTGGTTACACGGCTTGTATCAAGTTTATTTTTTCTCATTTCTGCATAAATACCAAGTGGAGAGCTTCCTGTAGCCATTCCTAATGTTGGATTTTCTTTTGATTTTACAACTTCTTCAATTAATTTATAACCTGCTTCCGCTAATTCTTCTGGAGTTTTTACAACAAGAATATTCATCTACTTACTTCCCTTCCTTCATATGAATTCCTAATCGAACGGTATCATATACATGTAAATCTTCAGTCATGACAACAAAGTCAGCATCTTTTCCTGCTGCTAATGCACCTTTATTCGTTAAGCCAAACTCTTCTGCTTGGTTAACTGATGTCATAAGTACAGCATCCTCAATGGAACATCCTGTAAATTCAATTACATTTCGGAATGCTTGGTCCATTTTTAAAATACTACCTGCCAATGTTCCATCTTCTAAACGAGCACTGCCATCTTTTACATGTACAGGTTGTCCACCAAGTTCATATAATCCGTCTTCTAAACCTTTTGCACGCATCGCGTCTGTAATGACACTTACTTTTTTAGGTCCTTTTAATTTATATGCTAATTTCACCATGTCTGGATGAATGTGAATCCCATCTGTAATCACTTCAACCATTACATTTGAGTTTAATAACACATGACCGACAACACCTGGTTCACGGTGATGTAAACCACGCATTTGATTGTATAAGTGTGTAGCATGTGTAATATTTCTATTTTTTAATTGTGCATCAATTGCATCTGTATGTCCCATTGTACCAACAACACCAGTTTCAGCAAGATACTGTTCAAACTCTACCGCATCCTCTTCTTCTGGTGCATACGTTACTAATTTAATTAAATTACCGCTTGCTTCTTGCCATTGTTTAAATTGTTCAATATCCGCAGGGACGATATGCTCAAGTGGCTGTGCTCCCGCACGTTTTTTTGAAACATATGGTCCTTCTAAATGAATATATTCAAAATGTGCTCCTTTTTCTTTTGCTTCTTTTGCAGCACTTAAAGCCGCTTCAATCGCTTCTGGAGCTTGTGTCATTGTTGTTGGGAAGTAAGTTGTAACTCCTTCTTTTAACATTTCTTTACCAAGAGTTACTAATCCATCGCTATTTGCATCCATCGCATCAATATCGTATCCACCATGAATATGAACATCGATCATACCTGGAATCACAATTTTTCCTTCTGCATCAAAAACAGTTTCATTTTCTTGTGACACATATTGAGCCATCAAACCAATTTCTTCAATTTTTTCTGCGTAACGAATAAATCCACTTTCCATTACTTCGTGACCTGTATAAATTTTGGCATTGATGACAACTTGCGTTTTCATTTTCATCGATCCTTTCCCATAAAATACCTACTTGTCATTATTACCTATTTGCCTAATTCCATCTTAATATATACACGAGTAGTTGTCTATACATTAAAAATAAATTTCCTCTTTTATGATCAAAAAGGAAATTCACTTTTCTTCCCTAATTATAATATATATTATGCATTTTTTCCAAAAGAAGACAGTAGACTTTCACAAAATTTGGTATCGATTCCTTATTTTACTTAGATTTTGAGTATCAATAAATCATACTAGTTTACTTTAATAACGGAAGTAGCAAATTAGACCACATTACAATATGCTCTCCATCTGTTTCAACTTCTACCGTTCGCTTATCTGTTGTATATGTCATCACACCATGCCTCTTTAACCTTTTTACTACACTTTGATGTGGATGCCCATATGGATTTTTTTTATCATAAGAAAGAATAGCAAATTGAGGATTTGCCTTTTCTAAAAGCTCTTCACTAGTTGACGTATACGAACCATGATGACCTACCTTTAAAACATCTGCATGTACATCATACTGCTTTATTATTTCCCTTTCAGTTTGTACATCCGCATCTCCCATTAGCAAAAAATCAGCTTTACCATATCGAACTTTTAAAACAATTGATGATTCATTATTTTCATCCTTCGATTTTCCATTATTTAAAACTTGTATAGAAACTTGAGGATCTAATGGGATGTACTGTCCTTGTTTTACACGAACAAACGGAATCCCTCTCTTTTTAATATTGTTCCTATACGTATGATATGTAAAAGAACTATAGGTTTTGCCACTATCTAATACAAGTGACACTGGCATTTGTTCTATAATTGGTATAAGTCCGCCTATATGATCCATATCTGGATGAGTTCCTACAACAACATCTAAATGGTTAATTCCCTTTTCAACCAATTTTTGAATGATTACCTCTCCAGCCTCATAAGGACCTCCATCAATTAACATTGTTTGACCATTAGGTAAAATAATAAGTGTGGCATCACCTTGTCCTACCTTAAAAAAACTTACTTTCATTCTCCCTAAATGCGGTCGTTGTATGGAAAAAGAGGGCGCAGTATGAACAGACGTCATATATCTTTTGGCAGATGTGCTGTTTAATGAAAAACATAATAAAACAGAAACTAGCAATAGAATAATCCGTACACTTTTCATAATTCGTCTCCTTTTTTCATTTAGTATGGCACGAGGCGTATTTCATATACAAAAAAAGCTTAGCAATATGCTAAGCTACGCTTTTGACAGTTCTTGCAAAGAACCAAAGAATAAGTCTGCTTCATTCATTTGTTCACTTTCTTCAGAAAGGGTTGGTAAATCCTCTAATGTTTGAAGTCCAAACGTATCTAAGAACTCTTTCGTCGTACCATATAAAATAGGGCGCCCTGGACCTTCTGCTCGGCCTGTTTCTTTTATTAGTAAGTGCGATACCAATGTTTGCAATGCCCTGTCCGTTTTCACACCTCGAATCTCTTCCATTTCAGTTCTTGTAATTGGCTGACGATAGGCAACAATCGCCAATGTTTCAAGAGCAGCCTGGGAAAGAGATGCTGTTGTTGGCGTATCCATTAATTTTTGATAATAAGATGCATGTTCTTTTTTTGTAGCAAGGCGATACACTTTTGCAAATTGCACAATTTGCAATCCTCGCTGCATCCCTTGGCATTCCATTTGCATTTCTTCGATAAGCTGAATTACATCTTTCACTTCAATTTCAAGTACTTTTGCAATTTGTTCCGGATAAATCCCTTCATCACCCGCAACGAATAAAAGCCCCTCAATTATTGCCATCTGTTCTTTTCTATCCAACATACAATCTCCTTTCTCATATCTTTCCGTGCAAAAATATCCATGACAAAGACCGAATCACAGTATATTGCGCTCGGTCCAACATTCCTTCTATTGTTCCAAACAAGATCATGTAAAACTATGATTAGCGAGAATTATCTCCACTAATCATGACTTACTGTTAACTTCCCTCACACTCTTGAAATTAGAGTTTTACTAAGCTTTAGAACGAATCAAAAAGATTTCATCAAAATTGTGTTCTTGCTCAATAATAATTTGTTGATTTTTCATAAGTTCGAGCACGGCTAAAAACGTTACTACCATTACTTCACGCTCTTCATCAACAAATAAATCATAAAAACTTTGACGTCCTTCCGCTGTTTCTAATTGCTGTAAAATATCACTCATACGTTGTTCAATCGGTATTTCTTGACGAGCAATTCGCGTTGTTACTGGACGCTTTGATTTTTTTCGACGCATAAGTTTTTGAAATGCTGCTAACATATCATACAGTGTGACATCTAGAGGTAAGCTTGTCTCCTCTTCTTGCTGAAACGGTGCAAAATCGATTGGTGGACGTGTATAAAGTTGCGCTCTTTCTTGTTCTCTCTCTTTTAATTCAGTAGCAACTTGTTTATATTTTTTATATTCAATTAACCGCTCCATCAACTCTTGACGGGGATCATCTATAAAGTCTTCACCATTATCAGGTACATCTTCCTCTTGTTTCGGTAACAGCATTTTACTTTTAATTTGCAATAGCGTTGCAGCCATTACCAAATACTCACTTGCAACATCCAGTTGCAAGTCTTTCATCGTATGAATATAAGATAAATATTGCTCTGTAATTTCCGCTACAGGAATATTATATATATCAATTTCATAACGATGAATTAAATGTAACAATAGATCTAAAGGCCCTTCAAAAGCCTCTACTTTAAAATTATATTGCACAAAGCATCCCACCACATTTTTTCTATAACAACATAAGTATAGAGCATACTTATGTTCTATCCAACCTTTTTAAGAAATTTACTTAAAAATAGACATCTGCCCATGCAACAATGCCCACCCCTTCATATGATAAAAGTGTAGTAAGTTCAATGTAGGAGGTTAAAAACTATGGGCCATGTTGATTGTGGTTTTAACGGCGGTTTCGCTTTACTTGTTGTGCTCTTTATCTTATTAATTATTGTGGGCGCGGCTTGCTTCTGCTAATGTAGAATATAATAAACGGCTAGAGATTCTCTAGTCGTTTATTATTTATTCCACTATTTGCGGGCAGTAAGACTCCCACTAATTAAAGGTTCATTTTATCTCACAGCCCTAAAAAATAAAGGCTTTAGAACTCTCCCCTACTCACATTATAGTTTCACTTCATGATACACTGTACGTAAGACCGTTTAGATAGGAGAGAAAAAAATGTATCCTACTGCATACATACAGTTTTTAATTCATTTTCATGGAGATTATGATTACTTTGAATGTCACGAAGTACTAGAAGAATATTGGAAATTAAAACCACGAGGAGAACGTGACAACTACTGGGTTGGTTTTATTCAAATAGCAGTTTCTTTATACCATCACAGACGCTCGAATTGGAATGGTTCCATACGAATGATGAAAAGCGCCATTGCTATTTTAAAAGAAGAAAGTAAACAAGTGCATGAATTAGGTCTTAATCACCCAACACTTTTAACTATTTTGCAAAAACAATTACAATCTATTCAAAAGAAAGAACCTTTTACACCTATATTTTTACCCTTTTCAGACTCTTCTTTGGAAAATACATGTTTGCAATTGTGTACAGAAAAAATGCTTCCCTGGAAAAATGCTCATTCGCTACCTACTGAGTACATTGTCCATAAACATAAATTACGTAACAGAAATGATGTAATTGCCGAACGAAACGAACAACTAAAAAAGAGAAAGCAGAGATGACATTGTTCTTATCTCTGCTTTTATGAATGTATATTTTGTTCAAATTCCTTACACTTTTCGCAAAAACTAGTAGTTTGTTCATTGCCACAAACCGTAACACCTTGAAACTTATTTTTTAATTCTTGTACCATCTTCGTACCAATCCCCATGTGACGATGAGATGGATTCACACTAAGATGTTGAATCTCTATTACATTTTCTTCATTGATAATTCCAACTATCCCAACAAAATCATCATTTTGTTTCCACAAATACAGTTGCCAACTATCGTTTTTATCATACTCTTTCATTGTTAATTGTAAAGTTTTCACATTTTTTTCAGTCGGCATAAAAGAAAGAAGTCCCATCGCAATCTTTTCATAACTTTTTTTAAAACGAATTAACATAAACCTTATCCCTTCTTACAAAAGTTACAAACCATGTATCCCCTCTACCACTATTTCTACATCATATCCATTCTACAATATTTTCACTATAGTGAGAAGAGCTACCAAAACAACTTGATAATCATACAAAGAGAGTTTAGGAAAGTCAACTACATGTAAAACGAAACTTTAATCAGTGTTTTTTCACTCCCACAAATAGCAGAATAAATTTAAAAATCGACATAAAACTTTTCCCTTTTATGCATGAGGAGAGCATTCATCCATGCATAGAAATGTTCAAACCCTTTTCCTGCCCCACGCCAAATTAAACAAAGGATAAAAATTGAATATAATTCAATGATAACACCTATAAAAAATTTTACTATATCCTATGTGTGTTTACAAAAACTAGTTCTTCGTATAATAACTTTATTCTCTACATTATCATTTACTGTACAACTATCATCAATTCCTCTTTATAGCATAAAAAACTGCTCTTCCCTTTTCATATTGATTGTAAAAGAATTATCTTAAACTGATCATAGCAAGAATAAGTACAAAAAAAGAGAGCTAAATTGCTCTCTCTTTCACTTACTCTTCCCAAACTTTAACTTCTTTCATTACATCGCCTTGACGCATGTTTAATACTGTTTCAATACCGCTTGTCGCTTTACCAAATACAGTATGCACACCATCTAAATGTGGTTGTGGTTCATGAACGATAAAGAATTGGCTACCACCTGTATTACGGCCAGCATGTGCCATAGAAAGTGATCCAACTACATGTCTATGAGGATTCCCATCAGTTTCACATGGAATAGAGTAACCAGGACCGCCTGCACCTGTTCCTGTTGGATCTCCGCCTTGACTTACGAAACCAGGAATAACGCGGTGGAATGTAACACCATTATAAAATCCTTGGTCAGCTAATTTTTTAAAGTTTTCAACTGTTTTTGGTGCTTCTTCTGGGAAAAATTCTAATTCGATTTTTTCACCATTCTCCATTAATATGTATCCTAAAGTTTTCATACGTATATTTCTCCTTTCAACTATCTCAGCACTATATTACCATATTCGTGTCCAGAAACAAAAAGAATCCGACAATCTGTATACTTCTTTTTTGAAATCAAGAAGAAGACAGATGACAAATCAGAAAAATATACTATAATAACTGTGTTGCCCGAAAATTCCAGAAAGAGAAAGGGAGCGATTTTTCGTGAGAACGAAACTATTAGCTCTGCTACTAGCTGTTACAGTATTTATGATTCCAGCAGCTTCATTTGCAGACGTGATTGAGGGAGAATCAATCGTTACATTAGGAGAAAATTTATCTGAACAACAAAAACAAGATCTTTTAAAAGAAATGAAAGCGCCAAAAGATGCGCAAATTATTACTGTTTCTAATGCGGAAGAACATAAATTTTTAGAGGGGATTGTACCAAAAGCACAAATTGGTACGAGAGCGATTTCCTCTTCTATGATTACGTATACAAAGCCAGGATCAGGTCTTATTGTGCGAGCGAAAAACATTAATTGGGTAACAGATGCAATGTATACAAACGCACTCATTACAGCGGGTGTCAAAGATGCAGAAATCCAAATCACAGCACCCTTTAAAGTATCAGGAACAGCTGCTTTAACAGGACTAATGAAAGCTTACGAAACAACATCAAAAAAAGAAATTCCTGAAGAAGTAAAGAAAGTAGCCAATGAAGAAATGGTACAAACAGCCAAGCTCGGTGACCAAATTGGTGAAGAAAAAGCTGTTCAACTTGTTGCAAAAGTAAAAGAAGAGATTGCTAAGGAACAACCAAAAACAACAGAGGATTTACGTGCGCTAATTAAAAAGATTGCTGAGCAACTTGGTATTACACTAACAGATGAGCAATTAGATAGTTTAGTTTCATTATTTGATAAAATGAAAAATTTAAATATTGACTGGAACCAAGTTGGTAGCCAATTAAATAAAGCAAAAGAACATGTCTCAGCCTTCTTAGGATCTGAAGAAGGACAAGGATTCCTAGATAAAGTAAAAGATTTTTTCTCTAGTATTATTGATTTTATTAAATCCTTATTTAAGTAAGAAAGAGCTCGTCATTGACGAGCTTTTTCTTTATACATCCGAATTAAAAAATGAGATAAACCCTCTGCTTTTTAGGCGGGAGAGATTATCCGCCTCTGCATAGAGCGGTCAGGGCCTTTTTTAGCACCATGCCTTGTGAATACAGAGAGAAAAACACCTTTTGTTCTCCGTAACAGCAACTTATATGTTAAAAAATCAAAATAGATTTATATATTATATAAGCAAAGGCAATTTCATAACAGCTTCCTCTACTGAGCGAACAACGTGACATGCCTTTTCCTTTACATAAGGATGTGCATGATGAAGAGTAAACGAATGTGGTGTTACTGAAAACATCGAGATATCATTAAAAGAATCCCCGATACATGCTACTTCGTGCGCTTCAATTTTCAAATGCTCCATTAAACGTTTTAAAGCACTTCCTTTACTAACTCCTACTGGCATAATATCCACATAACCTTTTCCAGAAATAAAAACTTCAGCTTGCTCATGAAACGTTTCTCTTAATTCTCGATCCAATGTTACAATCTTTTCTGCATCTCCATATACAAACAACTTTGCTGGATGAACAGTCTTACCAAACTCTTCTTCTAATGTTTCGATTTCAGCAATATGCACACCCATATATTCTTCAAAAACGTAATGATGTTCATTTTTCTTTTTTGTATATCTCTGCTCGTTTGCACACACAATATCAGCTAGTCTCTGTTCATGTATATATCGATATATTTCCCTGGCAACTCCATCGTTAAATTTCGATTCATGAAATATTTGCCCATTTGGTAATAGCATCGTAGCTCCATTTAAACCAGTTGTATAATATGGAAATGTGAACCCTTTAACTGCATCGTGAATCCTATGTGTAAAACGGCCAGAAGCAAAGCAAATATTTGTCCCTTTTTCTGCTAACCAACAAAGTGCTTTTTCATCTTCCTTATGAATATGACTCACATTATAAACAAGTGTATCATCTAAATCACTTACAAATAATTTGATCATGCTCTCTTCCCCTTTCATACACAATGTCTACTCTAAGTGTACGAAAAAAATGTTGTGTTTTTGTTAAAAAACGATAAATTTATAATAAAAAATAAGCAGGAGTATACCCCTGCTTACTTTTGTCTACGTATATTTTGCGGATGGACAATGCTTGGACGTACTTTTAAGCTGGACATAGTTGGACGTACCAAAATTTTCGTTAATGCGCCCCAATCAAATGGTAAAAACGGCCATAAATATGGTGTTTGTAAACTTTTAATAGATGTTAAAAATAAAATTAGCATTGTCATTCCAATCACAAATCCCATTTCGTGGAACAAACCAGTTAAGATAATAACGAATAGCTTCGCTAATTTATTCCCTAAACCCAATTCATAACTTGGCGTTGCATATATCCCAATCATTGAAACTGCTGTATATAAAATGACTTCAGGTACAAATAATCCAACATCAATGGCAATTTGCCCAATTAAAATCGCTGAAATTAAGCCGGTAGCTGATGATAGCGGAGTTGGTGTATGAATGGATGCCATTCGCAAAAATTCAAGTCCGATATCGGCCAGAATTATTTGTAATAAAATAGGAAGATTAGTCATTTTATTTGGGCCAATGAAAGCAAGTTTCTCTGGTAGCAACGTTGGCTCAAATACAAACACGAGCCAAAATGGTAATAAAAACAAAGAAAATATAATACCAATAAAACGAACCCATCGTAAAAATGTACCAACTGCTGGGTTTTGTCTAAACTCTTCCGCGTGCTGCACATGATGAAAATAAGTTGTTGGTGTAATCATGACGCTTGGTGATGTATCAACAATAACTAATACGTGCCCTTCTAATAAATGATTTGCCGCTACATCTGGTCTTTCTGTATAACGAATAAGCGGAAAAGGGTTACAACCCTGCTTTACTAAAAATTCTTCGATTGTTTTGTCAGCCATTGTAATTCCATCTACTTCAATACTCTCTAGTTCTTGCTTAATAATCTTTACTAAATCTGGATTGGCGACATCCTGAACATATGTAATGCAAATATCTGTTTGCGATCGATCCCCTACCCGGATAATTTCATTTCGTAAGCGTGGATCACGAATACGCCTTCTTATTAATGCTGTATTTACAACAATATTTTCTACAAAGCCATCTCTCGCTCCGCGTACTACTTTTTCTGTATCTGGCTCTGTTGGTGTTCGGCCTGGATAACTACGGACATCAATTACAAAAGCTTCCGTTTCACCTTCTACAAAAATAATAATAAGGCCAGATAAAACTTGTGTCATTACATCATCCATCGTTTTCACTTTACTTACTTGTTGATGAATAAGTCGATTTTCTAAAAGCTTTACTGTATCTCCTTCGTAATCCCTTATCTCATTCGTATCCACTGCTTCTTCCAAAATTGGAATGATATAGTTTGTATCACACAATCCATTTACAAATAATACACCGATTTCTTTATCTAGAATTTGAAATTTACGAATTCCAACATCAAATGTAACACCGAGTCCAACTGTTTGTTTTAAATAATTTTCATTGTCACTTAAAAAAGAAGAAATCGGGATATTAACGTTCTTCTGTTTCGTCATAAAATCCACTTCTTTCTAAAATTAATTGAATTGCTTTTTTTGTAATGGGCGATCCTCGTTCCCATTCATCATTTCCACACATTTTTCCAATATCACCAATTCCAACAATGACAGGGACATTTAATTCATCTAAACAGTAAATCGTATCTCCATTAATCCTGCCAATTTCACCATCGGGCAATCCAAATTTGTCAACGCCGTATTCTGTTAATCTGCCTTCTCGATCTACACTGACATCTACACGGGCCCACTCCCAATGATGTGTATTAGACGCAACGGCTAAAATACCGAGAACATCAATGTTTTTATGCATCGCCACATATTTTAATGCCTTTTCACCTGAACCTTCTCCAATAAATCCACTATCATCAAACATGACAAATACAGGGTCATATGGCGTTTGCATAATCAGCTCAACAATCTTCTTTCCTGTCAATTTAGTGGGATTGCTTTGGGAGGCTGAAATACACCTGCCACCCAATTCCTTTGTTAACAACTCAATTGTTCGCTTTGCATATTCATCTCCGTCTGTCACCAAAATAACCCTTCGTCTCATTTCTTTTATCCTTTCGGTTTACATATAAGTGCCACAAAGAACGCAAATAATATCGCTGCTGAAATACCTGAGGAAGTTAAACTAAACATACCAATTCCTATTCCTAAATAGCCATGTTTTTCAGCTGCCTCTAATGCCCCATGTAGAAGGGAATGCCCAAAACTCATTATAGGAACAGTTGCACCTGCCCCTGCAAATTTTATGAGTTTATCATATAATCCAAAACTATCTAAAATCGCTCCAATCACTACAAAAGTGGCCATTAAATGTGCAGGAGTTAATTTAGCAAAATCCAATAAAAGTTGTCCTATCACACAAATAACTCCCCCAACAATAAACGCGTATACAAAATCCACAATTCACACTCCTTTTACCCTTTCAAATACAACGCCATGTGCAATTGTTGGAATCGTTTCTTTTTGCTGTATCATAATCGGGCTTAACAATGCCCCTGTTGCAACTACAAAAATACGCTGTAAGTTTCCTTTTTTCATTTCTTCTAGTAAATGACCGTATGTTACAACTGCCGAACAACCGCAACCACTTCCACCTGCAAAAACCTCTTCTTGATCCTTGTGATAAATCATTAATCCGCAATCATTATATACATGCCCTAAATCATATCCTTCCTCAAGTAAAAGCTGCTTCGTAATTGGCGCTCCAACACCTGATAAATCACCTGTAACAATAAGATCATAATCAGCTGCACTTCTCCCTAAATCTTCAAAATGTTGTTGAATCGTATGAGCAGCTGCAGGCGCCATTGCCGATCCCATATCAAAAGGATTTGTAATTCCTAAATCTTGCACTTTCCCAATGGTGGCAGCTGTTATTTTAATATTGCTCGGTTCTTTACTAATTAAAGCTGTTCCCGCCCCTGTAACAGTTGATGTAGCTGTACCAGGCCTTTGCCCCCCATATTCTGTTGGATAACGAAATTGCCGTTCTGCAGTTGCATTATGACTACTAACCGTAGCTATCACACGGTTAGCAAAGCCGCCATCAATAAAAGCCGATCCAATTGCTAGTGTCTCCATCGAGGTTGCACAAGCACTAAACATACCTAAAAAAGGAATTCCGAGCTCTCGTGCCACATAATTCGCTGTAACGGTTTGGTTTAATAAGTCACCTGCTAAAAAAAAATCAATTTGGGAAGGTTTTATATCCCCCTTTCGCATAACCTGCTGAATTGAATCATTCATCAACCTTCTTTCAGCGAGCTCCCAATTTTCTTCCTCGCAGTGTAAGTCATCGTATGAAATATCAAAACACTTTCCAAGAGGACCTTCCGCTTCTTTTGGACCGACAGCAGTACCTGTTGCATTCACAAATATATGATTTTGAAATACCCATGTTTGCTTTCCTGTCAATCTCATATCTAGTCTCCTTTAAGACAGCCAAAGTTTAAACGTATATCGAATGAGTCCAACAATGTATGCTCCAACAACTCCAAATACAATTACACTTCCAGCAAGCTTAAACATATTTGTAGCAACTCCAAGTACAATTCCTTCACTACGATGTTCCATTGCTGCGCTTGCCATTGAATTTGCAAACCCAGTAACAGGAACTGCTGAACCAGCTCCTCCGAACTGACCAATTTTATCGTATACACCAAATCCAGTTAATATGGCCGATAATAGTACGAGCGTTGCTATAGTAGGATTCCCCGCAGTTTTCTCACTGAAATGAAAATAATGCATATAAAACTTCATCAAGCATTCTCCTACTGTACAAATTGCTCCTCCTACAACAAACGCTTTCACACAATTCATCACATAATTTGGCTTTGGATGATAATCTTTTACTTTATTTATGTAATCATCTTTTAATTTATCTTGTGTCATCTTGCTGCCTCCTACCATGCAAAATAAATCCAATGAAATAAAGAACCCATTACCTTTCCAAGTACAAGTGCAACGAGTAAAATAACAATTTTCCCATCTACTCCTACCCGTTTAGCTAATATAGGTAAAACATTTAATACTTCTGTCAAAGCCGCAGCAAGCATACCAATGAATGTTCCGCAAAATAAGCCAAGTAAAATAAGCCAATACTGAGATACTTGAAAGGTTATATCTCTTAAACTGCACCATGCCCCGGCCAAAGAACCACCAATTACAGCCCATTCAAAAATTTGAATACGATGGCCACTCCTTGTTAACTGAGCTAATCGCGGAATAACGCCGAGCACAGCTAAAAATGCAACATATCCCCCTCCAACTGCAATACCACCAGCAAGCCCCATTACGATTACCAAACCATATTCAGTCATCTGCAATTTGTTTTGCACTCTCTTTATTTTCATTAATCATGACATATTGATCGAGTGACTGTTGATACTGGAACATTTCCACTTCTAACGGACTTGGCTCTTCATTAATTCGTTTTTGAAACACATGATTAAAAAATAGGACCATCCCTAATCCAAGTCCTAAAGAATAAGGAATTTGAAATAAGAGCGGTTTATAGTTGATTTCTCCTGTAATCATGTAATATAGACGTCCATGTACTTGTTGCATACTTACGTCCTCATGAAAATAAATAATTGCCAGAGCCGCCCCGACAAAAAGTAATATCCAAACCAATCCAAAGAAAACGGGGTTTACTTTCTTTTTTTCATAGACGATTTCAACAAGTGTTTGTCCAGGACCAACTAAATTAATTTGTGTATGCTGCGTAGTTTGCCCAATGACTTGAATAATTTTCATCGCATCAATTACGACATGTGTTTTATCACGTTTTGTGATTTTATAGACGAGCTGTTTTTTTATTTTTTCTACTACATCAGACTCTCCAACTACTTGTGCAACATCTTCAATCTTCACCTCATATGAAGGTGATACTTGCAGACGATTTCGCATTTTAAGATAGATTGTTTGTTCCACTTAAAGCTCACCTCTTCACTTTTCCTCGTAGTTGTAGTATGGTTTTTGGAAAATTTTCTAATACAACATTTTTATAAAATAAACTTTGTACGGTGAATTTTTATCAACAATCACAGTGAATAAAGAAAACAGAAATTTTAGTAATAGGATTGTATGGAAGAAAATGGTGAGTGAAATTTTATCGGTACAATTTCAAATATATCGACATTGCCACAAATAACAATAAAAACAGAAGCCTGCTGACTCCTGTTTCCCCACACATTTAAAGAAAAAACATCTGCACCTTTTTTGGCGCAGATGTTTTTTCTTTATGCCTTCTTTTTTCTAAATAAATTCATAATACTTAAAGCTAATCCTCCCCAAATGACTACAATTCCAATGATCATCATCATAATTGCTGATCCACTCATTATGAAACACCTCGATCTTTCCATTCTTTTTCAAGCTGGGCAGAATCTGAATGTATTTGCGAATTCCATTTTTTCAAACTAATAATCAATGCAACAACCAGAAACGCTGCTACTAGAACCCAACCATACGTCACGACAAATTGTGTCGGATAATCACCATAGTTCTTTTGAATGTTTTGAATCGTACCATCAATAAGCATATATCCTAACATAAGCGGTGTAATAACAAGTAAACTAACTCTCCAGAACATCCCTAGTTTAATATCCGATGTGAAATTCGCATGATTTTGATATACTGGTAAACGGCGAAGGATAAGTCCTACCGTAACAACCTCTACCAATGCAATTACAATAAGTCCAAAGTTATTTGCAAAATAATCTACAACATCTAGGAACATAAGTCCACCACGTGTCGCAAATACAAGTGAAACTAGCACAAGAAGAGTACCCATAATTCCAATTGTCTTTTCACGGCTTAGACTAAATTTCTCAGATACAGCTGCAAAACATACTTCTGCTAATGAGATGAGCGATGTAATTCCAGCTACAGTTAAAGATAGGAAGAATAATACGCCAAATAGTGGCGACATCGGTAATTCATTAATAATTTGCGGGAATACAACAAACGCAAGTCCAACGCCAGCACTCGCTACTTTATCAACTGGTACCCCCATGTTATTTGCCATAAAGCCAAGTGCTGCAAAGACACCAATCCCAGCTAATAATTCAAATCCCGAATTCGCAAAACCAGTAATAAAAGCGTTATTTGTTGTATCAGAGTTTTTCGGTAAATAACTAGAGTAAGTAATCATAATTCCAAATGCTAACGATAAACTAAAGAAAATTTGTCCGTAAGCGGCAAGCCATACTTTCCCATCTAAAATCCGACTCCAGTCTGGTTTAAAAAAGGCATCAAGCCCTTGCATTGCTCCTTCCATCGTGACAGCTCGAACAACAATAACTAGAAACATTACAACAAGTAAAGGAATAAAAATACGGTTTACAACCTCAATCCCTTTTTTAACTCCTTTAAATGCTACACCAAGTACAATAATCCAAACAAGCGCAAGTGGAATTAACACTTCAGGTACAAGGCCCCCAAATTGTCCTGGCTTATCAGCAACTTGTAAATACTCTTTAAATAGAAAGGCTTCTGTATCTTTCCCCCATGCTCCAGTAATCGAGAAATACGTATAAGAAATCGACCATGCAATAATAACGGCATAATACGTAGAAACAATAAATGTAACAGCCATTTGCCACCAGCCAATAAATTCAGCACGTGGATTTATGCGAAAGAATGTGAGTGGCGCTGATCCACGGTGACGATGCCCAAGAGCAAATTCAAAAGCTAATAATGAAATACCAGTCGTTAATAATGCAAATAAGTACGGTAAAAAGAATGCGCCCCCTCCGTTTTCATACGCAGTGTACGGAAAACGCCATATATTCCCTAGTCCGACTGCAGAGCCGATTGCTGCAAAAATAAATCCAGCTCTCGTTCCCCATTGCTGCCTTGTTTCCATGTTTTCTTCCCCCTTTATAACAAGTTTATACTTGGATTATATTTTGAATTTACTAAATTATCAATAAATTCTGTTAATTTTTTGAACGAGTTAAATTTTAGATTTCGGAAAAGATAACATCAATAACACAAGATTCAGCTTTTTCAAAAGTTGATCTGAAATATTGCCACCTTCTAGTCCAAAACAAAAAATCGAATAGATGGCTATTCATCTATTCGATCTTTCATCTGTTTTAATATTTTCTTTTCAAGCCTTGATACTTGAACTTGTGAAATCCCAATTCGCTCCGCTACTTCCGATTGAGTTTGATCTTTATAATAGCGCAAATACACAATTAGACGTTCGCGCTCATCTAGTTCTCGAATCGCCTCTTTTAGTGCGATTTTTTCGAACCATTTCGTTTCTGTTTGATCTGCAATTTGATCTAATATCGTAATGGGATCCCCATCATTTTCATAAACCGTTTCATGTATGGATGACGGAGTACGACTCGCTTCCTGCGCAAGAACAACTTCTTCTGGCGTCAGTTCGAGTGCTTCAGCAACCTCATTAATCGTTGGAGCCCTACCATATTCTTTAGAAAGTTCATCCTTCATTTTCCGGATTTTATTTCCAGTCTCCTTTAAAGAACGGCTTACTTTCACGGATCCATCATCTCGCAAGAAGCGCTGTATTTCGCCAATAATCATTGGAACTGCATAAGTTGAAAATTTCACTTCGAAAGACAAATCAAATTTGTCTACCGACTTCAAGAGTCCAATACAGCCAATTTGAAATAAATCATCTGGTTCATATCCTCGATTGAGGAATCGTTGTACAACTGACCATACAAGACGCATATTGCTTTGGACTATCGTATCCCTCGCCCCTTGATCTCCATCTTGACTTTTTTGAATTAACGCTTTTAACTCGTGGTCCTTTAACTGAGGTTTCTTTTTCTCATTTCTGACCTCTATGTCCATAGGCAATTCTCCTTAATTGCATAGAGCGTTACTATTTGATAAGTATTTTGTCAAATGGATTGTTGTCCCGAAAGATTCATTTGAAATAACTTCTACTTCATCCATAAAATTTTCCATGATAGTAAATCCCATTCCGGAACGCTCTAATTCAGGTTTAGTTGTAAAAAGAGGTTGCCTTGCCTCGTCTAAGTTAAAAATGCCAACCCCTTCATCTCGAATCGTGAGTTTCACCATTGCTTCTTCCAAAATCACTGAAATGTAAACAAGACCTTCTGCATTCCCTTCATATCCGTGAATAATTGCATTTGTGACTGCTTCAGATACAACCGTTTTAATCTCTGTCAATTCCTCCATTGTTGGATCTAATTGTGCGATAAAAGCAGCAACTGTAACGCGAGCGAACGATTCATTTTGACTTAATGCTGAAAATTGAAGGTTCATTTCATTTCTCATTTATGCCACCCCCAATGTCGCGAGCGCATGCGCTTCACTTTCTTCTAAGCGAATGATTTTAAACAGACCTGACATTTCAAATAAACGTTTTACAGGAGGTGAGATTGCACAAACGACCATCTCCCCTCCTAAACCTTTAACATGCTTATATCTGCCTAATATAACACCAAGACCAGAACTGTCCATAAATGTTAACTTCTCTAAACTTAGTACAATATGATGAGCGCGATGCGTCTCAATCATATCTGTTACTTTTGCTCGCAACTCTTCAGCAGTATGATGATCTAGTTCACCCGCTAACCGAACACATAAGACATCACGCTTTATTTCTAAATGCATGGAAAGACTCACACAATTTCCTCCTTACGCTTAAACTTTACTCATTTACATAAGGTAACTTTTCGTGAAAATAAAATAAGAATCCTTCCTGTTGACAAAAGAAGTACTATTTCGCCATAATGTGAAAACTTTCAGCAATTATTCTACTTTTTTCATGCATGCATATAGAAAAGCAACAATCTATTTGTCGCTATTTCGATGTTGAAAACATTCCTAAACTTCTTTTAAACAATTCCCACCAGCTTGCTGCGGCAACATCTTCTTTCGCTACAATCGTTTGCTTTAATAAAACATCTTTATCTTTTTTAATAACAAGTGTACCGAGTGCATCACCTTTTTTAATTGGTGCTTTTACTTTCTTTTCAGCAATAACTTCCTGTTTTACCTTGTCCATATTCTCGCCTTTTTTCATAAGAAGAGATACATTATCCGATGCCACTAAATCTACATTTTCTTTCTTACCTTTTCCTACTTTTACAGTTTGAATTTTTTCACCGCGCTTATACAATTTTTTCGTTGTATACTGTCCAAATGCATAATCAAGGAGCTTTGTTACCTGGTTGTTACGTTCTTTTGATGTTGGCGCTCCCATGACAACAGAAATAACACGCATGCCATTTTTCTCAGCTGATGCAGTTAAACAATATTTTGCTTCTGTCGTGAAACCTGTTTTCACCCCATCTACCCCTGGATAAAAACGAACTAATTTATTTGTATTCACAAGCCAAAATTTTTTCTCTGTATTTTCACGTAAATAATCTTCATACTTTCCTGTATATTTTCGAATGAGTGGATACTTCATCAATTCTTTCGCCATAATTGACATATCATATGCTGTTGAATAATGATCTTTCGCCGGAAGACCCGTTGGATTTTGGAAATGTGTATTTTTCAGTCCTAAACCCTTTGTTTTTTTATTCATCATGTTTACAAAGCCTTCTTCTGAACCAGCGATATGCTCAGCAACCGCAACAGATGCATCATTTCCCGATGCAATCGCAATTCCTTTTAGCATTTCATTCACTGTCATTTCTTCACCTGGCTCAAGAAAAATTTGCGAACCACCCATTGATGCTGCATGTTCACTTGTTCTGACTTTATCTTCTAGTTTTAGTTTTCCCTTTTCAACTTGTTCCATAATCAGTAGCATCGTCATAATCTTCGTCATACTAGCAGGTGGTAGTTTTTCATTTGGATTTTTCTCAAATAGAACTTTTCCTGTATCTTGCTCAATCACAATCGCTGACGATGCTTGCTCTGCTAAATTCGGCCCTGTTTCTACTTCTTTTTTCTCAGACTGTGCTTTCTCAGACTGTGCAAAGCCAACAGAAACACCAGAAAATAACAACATGAAACAAACAAGTATTCCAAAAACTCGCCTCATGACTAACCCTCCATTCTATATCAAACCTATTTTTTCCAAATTGTTCGTTTTTATACCATATTTTCCTATAAAATTATATTGACAAACAAATATACCACATATATTGTATTAAGTGTATTACATGTAGTAGCACACTAAAAACATTAGGAAGGAGACATTGCTCTTGCACATTCAACTCGATCCGAGAAGCAACACTCCGATATGGGAACAAATCGTTCACAATATAAAAGAGCTTGTACTAAAAAATATGTTAGCTCCAACAGATAAACTACCATCTGTACGTGAACTCGCTTCACTTCTTGTCATTAATCCAAATACAGTAAGCAAAGCGTATCAAGAATTAGAACGGCAAGGAATTATTGAAACACTGCGAGGAAAAGGGACATTTGTCTCCCAATCGATCACACCAATATTAGATGAAAGGAAAATCGCCATGGTTGAAAAACAATTCCATCAATTACTACTAGAAGCTTCTTACCTTGGAATTACGAAAGAGAAAATTCACGATTGGATAGATTCATACTATAAAGAACTAGGGGGAAATAAAAATGCTAAAAGTGACGAATCTAGGGAAAACAATTGATAACCAAGTCATTTTAGACAATATTTCTTTCACATTACAAAAAGGAAGTATTGTTGGATTACTCGGAAGAAACGGTGCGGGGAAAACGACTTTACTTCGGACACTTGTTGGCATTTTAGATCCAGATGAAGGTACTGTTACATATGATGATGTGGATGTTCATGGGCATCCAGAAATAAAGCAGAAGATAGCTTATGTGCCGGATTCTACTAATATATTAAGCGGATATACAGTAAAGGAAATTGCGAAGTTTTATAAGGCTGTTTATCACAATTTTAATGAAGAACATTTCTATCAGCTGCTAGAACGCTTCAAATTACCTGAAAAACGCATTCGTAGTTATTCACGCGGTATGAAAGCACTTCTTGCTATGATTTTAGCGTTTTGTACAGGTGTAGAATACATTATTTTAGATGAGCCAACCAATGGACTTGACCCAATTGTAAAAAGACAAATTTTACAATTTTTAATTGAAGAAGTAGCAGATCGTGAAATTACCATTCTCATTTCGACTCACCACTTAGATGAAGTAGAAAAGATTGCTGACACGGTTATTATTTTAAAAGATCATACAATCGCATCGATTACAGCATTAGAAGATACGAAATCTCATTATGCAAAAATCCAAGTTGCTTACGAGCGTTCACTACCACAAAAACTAGAAAACTTAGCAAATATAAAAATATTAAATCAAACTGGAAAAGTATATACCATCTTAATTGAAGGAAACGTAGCAGCTACATTAGAAAAGTTTCATAAAGAACAGCCCCTTTTATTAGAAGAATTACCAATGTCACTCGAAGATATTTTTGTCACAACGTTTGAGGAGGATTCGCATGTTTCATAAAGCTTTATGGATGAGGCAATGGAAACAAGGAAAATATATAATTCTATTGTTTTGGTTAATTAGTTTGTATCAACTCCCTTATAAATATTATCAAGCAGCACAAATGGCGCTAAATCATTCGAAAATGAAGATTGATGACTATACGTACTACTACTCCTACTATTTTCAAACATCCGATGGTGCCGTCCTCTTTCAAGGAGCTGCTCTTATTGTGCTCGCTTGTCTTTTAATTGGATGGGAACGTAACAATCAATCTACTGATTTTCTATTCTCGATGCCTTTTAAGCGAAAAGATATTTTCTTAACAAAATGGTTGTTTGGCGTTTTGAATATCATTACAGTACACGTAATTTGCTGGATTAGCATGTACGGAATAAAAAACATATCGTTTCACAATGAGTATCAAGTCTTTACTCCGTTTCATAGTTACTTTGTATATGCTACGGTTGTACTCATTGCTATTTATACATTCACTTTATTTATCGGAACGATTACTGGAAATATTTTCTCCCAAAGTAGCTTAACAGCAATTTTATTATTTTTACCATACGGTTCCATATTATTAATCTCTGGATTCATTTATACCCATACACAATGGTCTTTAGAGGCGATGGGAGAAATAGAGGTGCAGACTCATGAGTACTTACAACATGTAGGGATTATTTCACCATTAGAATCTTTTTCTATTAATTATGATTACCACCCGGTAGAAACATTTGATGACTATGGAAATAAACTTTCTAGTGTACCACAGGACAATCCAATGGAGCATACTTCTGTGCCTTCTCCTTGGACACTATTAACACCATTTGCTTACATCATGATCCTTTTACCATTATCAATTTTTCTATATACACGTACACCCAACGAACAAAACGGAAAAATACTATTATTTCCTAACTTACAAAAGTGGTTCATGCTTTGTACGGTTCTGTGCTTCGGATTACTTGGCGGTAGAATATTAGGTGGACGAGATGCACTCCTGTCTTATTATATTGGATTTTTCCTATTCGCTATCATAAGTTACTTCATTTTTACACGTCTATTAAAATTGAAGTTTGCTTTTGGAGGGAAATAAAGTGAAACTTTATTCAGTAGGGATTTTCTGTATCCCCCACTGAATATTAGTTGAACCAATCGGGCTTTTACGGGCAGTTGATCCCCTACCTATCTTCCTCGTTTTTCTCTGAATTTTGAGGTGTGGGTCTTACTGCCCGTTAATGCGGGATAAATACAAATTGAGGTGGTGGATATATGTTTCATAAAGCTTTATGGATACGAAACTATAAGCAGGGGAAATATGTCATTGTTTTTTTTTGGCTAAGCACTTTATACGCCTTACCATATAAATATTATATGAATGCACAGCACACTACTGAGTATTTACGCGACACAACAGATACTTATTACAACTATTTTTTACAAGGAGCTAACATACTATTCCCAGCTCTTCTTTTAATGGGATTAGCGATTCTTTTAATCGGATGGGAACGCAATAATCAAACAATCGATTTCCTTTGGTCTATGCCATTTAAACGGTCACACTTATTTTTATCAAAATGGTTACTAGGCATCGTTCATATCGTAGGTGCCCTTAGCCTTAGTTGGTTTCTTATGTATATTATTCACAAGAATACGATACATGCTCAGTATCAATCCTTTTCACTATTTCATGTATACTTTGCTTATACAATCATTACACTAATTGCAGTTTATACATTTACGCTCTTTATTGGGGCGATTACAGGGAACCTTATCTCACAAAGCGCTTTAAGTTACATTATTATCATTTTACCTTCATACATCTTTCAGCTCGCGTTCCCTTTTTTCGCACTACATATAGATTTATCACGAGAAGAGTACAATTATAATTATAATAAATATGCCCTTTATACAGAAAATGTAAGTATTGTATCTCCTCTTACTCATTTTCGCATTAACTATGACTACAATCTACAAAGGGAGCCTATAGAAGATGAATACGGAAACAGACATACAGGACCTACTTACCATCACATCCCGTCCGCTTGGATACTATTAAGCCCTGTTATCTATATACTCATCTTTCTTCCACTAGGAACTTATTTATATACGCGTGCTCCAAACGAGCATAACGGAAAAATACTGCTATATCCAAAACTTCATAAGTATTTCTTAATTTGTACTTCTCTTTGTTTTGGGCTTCTTGGTGGTACAGTTTTTATTGATGGTAGTAATTCTTTACCTCTTTACTATATTTATTTTATAGGGTCTGGCGTACTGACATATGTTATCTTGCAGCTACTTTTAAAGCATAAACTTTCTTTATATGCAAAATAAACAAGGCATTGCTTCCGAGCAATGCCTTATTACTATATAAAAGATTATTTCACGCTCTCTCTTCTTTTTCCATACTCCTTCTCTTCTTTCATCCCAAATCCATCACCATTCTCTATCATTTGATCTGTAGGAGCTACAATACTTTCAGCAATCCTCCAATCACCTTGTTCTTGTACAAATACTTGAAGAAAGTAATTCATTCCATTCAATTGATATGGAGTTTCTTTTTTCACTTCATAACGAACAGCAACGTAATAAACTTGAACATTTTTATTTTCAAACTTAGAGACATATTGAGATAATCTCGGGATGTAATGTGAAGCCTTTTCAAGGGAAAGCTGTTTCACTTTTACGAGAGAAGAATTCTTGACATTACGCATTGTATCCTGCTCACGAATGTTATTACTATGTTGAAAAAGAATAGTATTCTGCATAGAACGAATCCATAGTTTTGAATATAGAATAGGCTGATCACTCGTAATATAATGTAGTTCTTTTTGTACAACTTGGATTGGTGTTTTTGCATAACTTAACGTGCTTGAGCATATAAAACTTCCAATAATAATTGCAAGTGAAACGATATATTTCATTATTTTTCCTCCGAATACTTTTTACTTAAAGTATTGGAATTTCAAAATATTTTTATTCAAAAGAAAAAGATAGGAAAGCATGTTGCCTCCTATCCTCATTTATCGTAATTATAGTACACGACCAAATAGTTCTAATACCATCTCAACCTCTTGATCGCTCCACTCTTTAAATTTCTCTTTATAGTATTCTTTACGTACAGCTTCAAGTTTTTGTGTAACTTCTTTTCCATGCTCTGTAATTTCTAAATACACGATACGACGATCTGAATCAGAACGTTTTCTCGTTACAAAACCTTTTCGTACAAGCCGATCTGTTACTGCTGTAATATGGCTGGATGTTACATTTACTTCACTAGCTATTTGCGAAGCCATTTGCGGGCTTTTCAAGAACAATGCACGCAATACAGAAAATTCATTATATGGCATATGCTCTGAAAAACGTGTATTGATATCATTTTGTAATAAACGTATCATCTTTCGAAATGATGTAGATAAATCTAAAATCAGCGCTTCTCTTTTTTCGTTCACTAGCCTCGACCCTTTTTCATCATATTTATACATATTATAATCTATAAATGCCTACGTTGTATATGTTTTCTTTCCTGTTGATTCTCAATTATGTAACTTTTTACATACAATTTTCTCACACTTTTACTCATATACATATAAAAAAGGACGGTGAGCAAAAATGCAGGTTGGCATGAATCCTTATTCACCCGATGTCCGTAATGGAAAGCAAGCAACGATTACTGTACAAGGAGAAGGCGTTATAAAAGCAAAACCAAATGTTGTTATATTAACAATCGGTATTCGAACAGATAATAAAGATGTCAAACAAGCACAAGAGGAAAATGCAATCCAATCTAATCAATTACTTGCTGCACTTAAACAAATTGGTATCGCCGATAAAGATATAGAAACCATCTCCTATACAATTACTCCTCAATATGAATACGTAAATGAAAAAGCATTATTACAAGGTTACCGAGTAGAGCATTTGTATGAAATTACCGTTTTAAATGTACAGAAAGCTGGGGAAGTATATGATATAGCCGTTACAAATGGAGCAAATGTCGCAAGAGGACTACGCTTCCGTATTTCCCATCCAAACGCGTATTATCAACAAGCACTCTTACAAGCAGTTCAGCATGCTCAAGAGAAGGCTCGCATCATTGCGAATTCATATAATTTAAATATTAATCCTGTTCCTCTGTCACTCGTCGAAGAATCGGCACAATTGCCGCGCGAATTTACGACTCATGCTACTTTACAAGCACAAGCTGCTCCTCCAATTCAATCTGGGGAACTAGAAATTATCTCTACTGTTCGTGCGATTTTTACTTATTTGTAGCACCAGTTAGCTTTTAAGTAAACGTTCTCATTTTATTTATTGTAAAAAGATTATGTTCTGATATAATAAAGAACGGTGAGCTCTTTACAAAAGGGATATCACGGGTGGGAGAGGGATATAAAAAAGAAGGTTTAACATGAAAGGAATTCTTGAAAGAACATTTAAATTAGACCTACACCACACATCAACAAAACAAGAAATATTAGCTGGAGTAACGTCATTTTTTACAATCGTTTATATTATGATTGTCAACGCGTCTATTTTATCAGATGCCGGCATTCCACTTGAAGCTGGAATTTTGGCAACTGTTTTTAGTTCATTTGTCGGATGTCTAATGATGGCATTTTGGGCAAATGCACCTGCTATTCTTGTACCAGGTATGGGTGTAAATGCATTTTTCACTTACACAGCTGTGCATACGCTTGGATTAAGTTGGCAAGAGGCATTAGCAGCTGTCTTTATCGCCGGTATTATTTTTGCAATTGCCGCGTTTACACCGATTGCTCGCACGCTTTCACTATCGATTCCAAAATCGTTAAAAGAAGCAATAACTGTCGGCATCGGTTTATTCCTAGCTTTCATCGGATTGCAAAAAGGTGGTTTAGTCGTTTCGCATCCGAACACTGCTGTTGCATTAGGAAAATTAAGTAGCCCTGTTGTTCTTGCAACACTACTTACTCTTATTGTTGCACTTGTCTTATTTATTCGTAACGTACGTGGAAACTTTTTATGGACGATTGCAATTGGAACTGGTATTGCGTGGCTATTTGGTCTTGTTGATACAAGCCAAGTAGGGAATAGCTCATTTTCATTCGCTAACTACGGAGATGTATTCGGAGCTATGTCATTTGGAAAACTTTCTTCCTTACCGTTTTGGATTGCAACATTCTCCTTAAGCATGGTACTTATTTTTGAGAACATGGGGCTATTGCACGGATTATTAGAAGACGATCGTAAATTCCCACGTGCTTATCAAGCAAATGCAATTTCAGCAATGACATGTGGTCTATTTGGCACAAGCCCTACCGTTTCCACAGTAGAAAGTGCTGCCGGTATTGCCGCGGGAGGAAAAACAGGTCTGACGTCTATCGTTACAGGGATGTTATTCTTCGCATCACTGTTTGCTCTTCCGTTTGTCAAGTTAATTCCTGATAGTGCCATTGCACCGATCTTAATTATTATTGGTGGTCTAATGATTACAAACATTCTACAAATCCCTCTTAATGACTTTTCAGAAGGATTTCCAGCGTTTTTAATCATCGTTATGATTCCACTCACATATAGCATCGCTGATGGTATTGCGTTCGGATTTATTGCTTATCCTATTTTAAAGGTTGCTCTTGGAAAGCATAAAGAAGTCGCACCGTCCATGTATATTATTACATGCCTATTCTTAGCAATGTTTGTCTTACATGCTATTGGCTAATAAAACAATCGCTAGGGAAACTAAACTCCCTAGCGGTTGTTTACTTAAACCATCCTTTTTTATAAAACCAAACCATCATGCCCCCACCTATAAAGGCCATAAGTGCTAAACAAATAAAATAACCATACTCCCATTTTAATTCTGGCATATTATCGAAATTCATCCCATATACACCAACAATAAATGTTAATGGCATAAAAATAGTCGAGAATACGGTTAATGTTTTCATTATGTTGTTCATATGATGCGAGTTTAACGAAAAGTAGCTATCTCGAATGTCCGCTGTTAACTCTCGACTTGCTTCAATCATTTCCGAAAGTTTTAACAAATGATCATGAATATCTTTAAAATAAATTTCATGATCACTCACACCATAAAAACGAGTTGAGTTTAAAATACGATACAACAAATCACGCATCGGAATAATCGTACGACGAAGCTTCGATAAATCTGCCCGAATATCGAATACTTCTTCTAATACACTTCCTGCTGTATCTCCTGTTAAATTATCATCAATCGCATTTAAATGATCCTCAATATAATAAACAGGTGCAAAATAATCATCAACAATTTGGTCAATGATCGTATGCGCTACATGCAAAGGACTCTTCTTAATCCGTTTCTTCTCACCGAGCGTTTTCCACACTCTTTCAATCGCATTATTATGTGAGAAATGGAAAGAGACGATATAACTTTCACTAACAAATAAGTCAATTTCATGTGGCTCTAATCCATCTTCTCCAAATGCATGGAGAACTAAAAAGTTATATCCATCATAGAAATCCACTTTTGGCCTCTGTACATACTCTACACAATCTTCAATCGCCAGGGGATGGAACTTAAAATGATCTCGTAAAATATATGTATACTCTTCTTTTGTTGGCTTATATAAATCGAGCCAATACCATACAATATCTTCTCTCTTTGTGTCTTCTAATGAAACATCATATAATACTTCATCTTCTTTCGTTACTGCGCAAATTCTAATCATAATTTCACCCGTTATTATTATAAACAAAAACCAACAAAAAAAGCCAAGGAGAAGGCTCCTTAGCTTTTTAGATTATTTCGTTACAATGCCATGCACGAGTTTCGGTGCATCAACATGGTCTTTCGCAATTTTCATGTTCTCATAAATTTTTGCTTTTACATCTTCTACATTTTCACGGTTTGCGTAAATTGAAACAAGTGAGTCACCTTTTTTCACGCTATCGCCCACTTTTTTGCGAAGCATAAGCCCAACTGCTAAATCAATCTCAGATTCCTTTGTTGCACGTCCTGCACCTAAAAGCATCGCCGCTGTACCAATTTCATCTGCAACAATTTCAGATACGTATCCGTCTTCTTTTGCTTCTACTTCAATTTTGTATTGTGCTTGTGGAAGCTTAGAAGGGTCATCAACAACTGAAGCATCTCCGCCTTGCGCTGCTAAGAACGTTTTAAATGCGTCTAACGCTTTTCCATTGTTCATTACTTCAATTAGTTTTTCACGAGCATCTTCTAAAGAAGATGCTTTTCCAGCAAGGTATACCATTTGACTTCCAAGTGTTAAACATAACTCTTCTAAATCTTTCGGCCCTTTACCTTGCAGTGTATCAATTGCTTCTTTCACTTCTAATGCGTTACCGATTGCTTCGCCAAGCGGTTGACTCATATCCGAAATAACTGCCATCGTTTTACGGCCAACGTTATTACCAATGCGTACCATTGCTTCTGCTAAACGTTTTGCATCTTCATCTGTTTTCATAAATGCACCTGCACCTGTTTTTACGTCAAGCACAATTGCATCTGCACCAGCAGCAATTTTTTTACTCATAATAGAGCTTGCAATAAGCGGAATAGAGTTTACTGTCGCTGTTACATCGCGAAGTGCATATAACTTTTTATCAGCAGGTGTTAAGTTTCCACTTTGCCCGATAACTGCAATTTTATTTTCATTTACAAGACGAATAAATTCGTCATTTTCAATTTCTACATGGAATCCTGGAACTGCTTCTAATTTATCAATCGTACCACCTGTATGTCCTAAACCACGGCCAGACATTTTTGCAACTGGTACATCTAAAGCAGCTACTAACGGACCTAACACAAGCGTAGTTGTATCACCAACACCACCTGTTGAATGCTTATCTACTTTTACCCCTTCAATTGCTGATAGGTCAATTGTATCGCCGCTATTCACCATTGCCATCGTTAAATCAGCACGCTCTTGTTCATTCATATCTTGGAAGAAAATCGCCATTGCAAATGAGCTCATTTGATAATCTGGAATATCACCATTTGTATAGCCTTCTACAATAAAGTTCACTTCTTCTGTCGTTAATGCATGTCCATCACGTTTTTTTGCAATTAGGTCCACCATTCTCATTGTGAACTCACCCCTTCATTTGTTTTACGATTGCTTTTACTAATGCTAAGAAGTTAGCTTTCACACGCTCTGTCGTTTCGATTACTTCATCATGATGAAGTGGTTGATCTAAAATACCAGCTGCCATATTTGAAATACAAGAAATACCAAGTACTTTCATACCAGCATGACGTGCTACAATTACTTCCGGTACAGTAGACATCCCAACTGCATCTCCACCAACTGTACGAAGCATACGAATTTCAGCAGGTGTTTCATATACAGGACCTGTCATTCCAACGTATACACCTTCTTGTACTTTAATATTTAAGTCTGCTGCAACTTGTTTCGCCATTTCACGAAGTTCTGTCGTATATGATGTAGACATATCAGGGAAACGTACGCCCATTTCAGCATCATTTGGTCCAATTAATGGATTTGTGCCCATGAAGTTAATATGGTCTGAGATTAACATAAGATCGCCTGGTTCAAATGATGTATTTACACCACCAGCTGCGTTTGTTACAACAACTGTTTCTACACCTAGTTCTTTCATCACACGAACTGGGAATGTTACTTTTTGCATGTCGTATCCTTCGTAGAAATGGAAACGTCCTTGCATTGCTACTACTGTTACACCTTGAAGTGTACCAAATACAAGCTGTCCTGCATGACCTTCTACAGTTGATACAGGAAATTCAGGAATTTCACTATATGGTACTGTCACCGCATTTTCGATTTCATCTGCTAATACACCTAGTCCAGATCCAAGGATAAGTCCTACTTGTGGTGTTTCTTGGAATTTCTCTTTTAAGTATGAAGCTGATTTTGTAATAAGTTCACGATTCATGTGTTTATCCCCCTATTTCTTTAAGTCGTTTAAGAAACTTGTTCCGTATTTTGGCATTGTTACATCGAAGTTTTCTGCTACAGTTGCACCAATATCAGCAAATGTTTGGCGAAGTGCTAATTCTTGTCCGCCTTCTTTCATGCTTGGGCTATAAGCTAGTAATGGTACATATTCACGCGTATGGTCTGTACCATGATGAATTGGATCGTTACCATGATCCGCTGTAATGATTAATAAATCATCTTCTTTTAGTTTTTCAAATACTTCTGGAAGACGTGCATCATATTCTTGCAACGCCTCTCCGTATCCTTGAGGATCACGGCGATGACCAAATAGCGCATCAAAGTCAACAAGATTTAAGAAACTTAAGCCTGTAAAGTCCATATTTAATGTATCAACAAGCTTGTCCATTCCATCCATATTAGATTTTGTACGAAGCGATTCTGTTACTCCTTCTCCATCGTAAATATCAGAAATTTTGCCAATTGCAATTACATCATAGTTGCTATCTTTTAATTCGTTCATTACTGTACGACCAAATGGTTTTAATGCATAGTCATGACGGTTTGGTGTACGTGTGAAGTTTCCTGGTTCTCCAACGAATGGACGAGCAATAACACGGCCCACCATATATTTTTCATCCAGTGTTAACTCACGGGCGATTTTACAAATATTATATAACTCTTCAAGTGGTACAACTTCTTCGTGAGCCGCGATTTGTAATACGCTATCCGCAGAAGTATAAACAATTAAAGAGCCTGTTTCCATTTGTTCTTGACCAAGTTCATCAAGAATCTCAGTTCCAGAAGCAGGTTTATTACCGATGATTTTGCGCCCTGTTTTTGCTTCTAACTCATCAAGTAATTCTTTTGGGAACCCTTCTGGGAACACTTGGAATGGTTTATCAATGTACAGACCCATAATTTCCCAGTGACCTGTCATTGTATCTTTACCCGTAGATTTTTCTTGCATTTTTGTATAATATCCAAGTGGTTTTTCTACTTTAGAAATCCCTTTCATCTCACGAATGTTACCAAGACCTAATTTCATCATATTTGGCATTTGTAATCCGTTCATATGTTCAGCGATATGACCGATTGTATCAGAACCTACATCACCAAATTTGTCAGCGTCTGGTGCTTCTCCGATTCCTACTGAGTCCATTACGACTAGGAATATACGTTTATATTTATTCATAACTGCAACCTCCTATATGTTCAGTTCTACTTCTTGTAGTATGTGCAAAACGTTGTAAAGTGAAACTGCTATCAGTGAGAATTCGCTCATTTTCCCACTGACTAAACCACTTGTTCAAGTCATTCTCCAGCCCTCTTCGCTCTATTTTCAAACGAAGCAAAAAACTTTCCTGTTTTTTCTAAGTCAGATGTCAGACATCTCATGCTGATATCATAACATGTTTACGCTTTCTTTTTAATACATTTTCGTAGAAATTCTTATTTTCTTCACACTTTCTATTGTAATCCATTCTGCACAGAAGTGCTAATGAAATTATGATATATTTCATTACCCTAAAGAAAAAAGCAGCTCTAAAGAGCTACTTTTTATTTTACTTCTACTGTTTCTTCCTTATGTTCGTGAAGCTCACCTTTTCTCACATGCACTTTTACTTTATAAGCACCAGCTTCTTTAAACGTATGTTTACTAACATATTCGCCCTTGTCACCTTCTTTAGCTGGAATATACTCATGTTTTTCAGCGCCATCTTTCCAAATCTCAAGCTGTACTTCAGCACCAGTTAAAGCATCTTCTTTCTGTTTCAAATGAACTTTCATTGTTGATTCAGCATTTGCTTTCACGTCGCCAGCCATAAGATGAATCATTGTGTCACTTTTGTGCTCACCATGACCTGCTTCATGATTACCTTTTTCTTTTTTTACATCCTCAACTTTCGCATTTCCTACAGCTATTTTCTCTTCTGGCATTACATGCATTTCACGCGCATTTGTATGTGCAATAACATGGTATACACCATCTGATGGGAATGTTTTCTCTACTGCATAAACACCTTTTCCTTTATGCTTCCCATTTAACATTTCGTGTTTTTCTTCGCCATCTTTCCAAATTTCAAATTTCACATCATCAGCATCCGTTACTTTTTCCTTCCCTTGTGTAACAAGAGCCTGTACTTCTGTTTTTTCATTTGGTTTAATTTTTTTCGGATTTGTTTGGACAGCCACTTTTACTTCTTCAAGTTTCTCTTTTTTTGTTGTATCTTCTTCCTTTGTATTACATCCAGCTAATGCTAGCATTGTAATAAATAAAGTGATTATAAGTTTTTTCATTATGATTTCCTCCTTTATACTTTATTTAGTATAGAGGATATACCAGTTTATATTCCAGCCTTCTGCTGAAAACAATGTACGAAATGTTTGTGAAGTTTTTGTGAAACACTTACTTTTTCATTTTTCATACACATTCTATTATTACTAGATTTGTGCGCTAGCTTTATAAATATAAAATTAAAAAACATTCCTTTTAGATGAGAGAGAGCATCCAGCCATGCATTAAAGCGGTCAGACCCTCTTCCTGCCCCATGCCAAGTTAAAACAAAAGAAGAAGACAAGTGGAGATCTCCTTTTATTTTCATAGCAGCGATTTATCTGTTGGAAAATAAAAATGGCTCTGTATAGACTAAGTAACAGATAGAAAGCTCTCACCAATTAGGCTTTTACAGGCGTTCTTCCTCACCTCTCTTCCTACCTTCTCTCTGAATCTTAAGATAGAGGTCCTACTCCCCACAAATAGCGGAACAAAATAAAAAAGAGCATAAATTACTATGCTCTCGGGTGGAACTGTTTATATACATCTTTTAATCTAGTCTTTGAAACGTGTGTATAAATTTGCGTTGTAGAAATATCGGCATGTCCAAGCATTTCTTGTACAGCACGCAAATCCGCTCCATTTTCTAATAAATGAGTCGCAAAAGAATGGCGCAGTGTATGCGGCGTAAGCTCTTTTTCTATATTCGCTTCTTTTGCTAGTCGTTTCAAAATCTTCCAAAACCCTTGACGGGACAATCGATTACCGTGATGGTTCAAAAAGAGGGCATCAACTGTTTTTTTTCCTATCAGTTCCCTTCTGCCCTTTTCAATATAGCGTTGAATCGCTTCTGTCGCCAAACTACCTAGTGGGATAATTCGCTCTTTATTCCCTTTTCCTATGCAACGAACAAAACCCATTGTTAAATGAACATCCTCTAAATTTAATGCAATCAATTCAGAAACACGGAGCCCTGTTGCATACAATAGCTCTAACATAGCCTTATCACGAATACCAAATGCACTTGTCGCTTTGGGCGTTTGAAGCAATGCTTCTACTTCATCCACTGACAATACTTTCGGTAATTTCCGCTCGCCCTGAGGCGTTTCAATATGTACAGATGGATCATGTTCTACTACTCTTTCACGAAGTAAAAATTGATGAAACGAACGAATAGAGGCAATGTGACGTGCCAAAGTTTTTGAAGATTTTCCGTTCTCTTTTAAATACTGCAAAAAATTCACAATGTGTATCCTTGTCACTTCATGAAATGTTTTTATTTGCTCAACATTTTGTAAATACTTCACATAACTTTTTAAATCTCGCTCATAGGATACAACTGTATTTTTTGCTAAACCTTTTTCCACAATCATATAATGAATAAAATCTTTTAATTGATCTTCCAATCTACACTACTCCCCATTTTCATAGAAAAAAATTATTCTATTTACAAAAGCATCTTTTTCTGGTTCCTCATTCCCTGATACTTTTTCTACTGTCTCTTCTTTTGGTTTTTCATACCGATGATAACTTTCATATTCTTCATTTATCCATAGTATAGCGAAATAAAACAAAATCGTACAACCTGTAAATAATAAAAATACTTTCATTCCATCAAAAGTTAACTTTAAAGCTCGGCGCATTGTAAACTCCTCCAAGATATATGTTATTACAACATATGCCAAGCTTTCTGCAATTTATACCTAAACTCAAATAAAAAAACCCTTCCTAGCTAAATAGGAAAAGGTTATTTTTCATCCGTTTCATTTTCGTGACAATTTTTACAAAGCCCATGGAAAGTTAAACGATGGTCTTTTACCTTAAAGCTCCAGTCTCGTTCTACTTTTTTCTCCACTTCACCAAGTAAATCCTCTTGAATTTCTTGTACAGCACCGCACTGTGTACAAATTAAATGATGATGGAAACGCTGTGCACCTTCTTGACGTAAGTCATAGCGTGAAACACCGTCTCCGAAGTTAATTTTATCAACAACTTTTAACTCAGATAATAACTCTAAAGTTCGATAGACGGTTGCTAGTCCGATCTCTGGCGACTTTTCTTTTACAAGGAGGTAAACATCTTCTGCGCTTAAATGATCTTCTTCATTTTCTAGCAGCACACGAACCGTTGCTTCACGTTGTGGTGTTAACTTATAGCTCGCTGCATGCAATTGCTTCTTAATTCGTTCAATTCTCTCTTCCATTCGGTACTACTCCCTCCTCGCCACTCTTACACCATTATATCAGAAGAAGGGCTTCTGTCAAAAGAAAAACAATCAAAATAATCGGTACTACTCCCTCCTCGCCACTCTTACACCATTATATCAGAAGAAGGGCTTCTGTCAAAAGAAAAACAATCAAAATAAGTTGATAATTATTCTCATATAGTATTTATTTTTTATTGATAACTTCCACGACTTCTTTCATTAATACCGGTGATGCATAGGCTTCAATGCTAGAAGCAATTGCTAATACCACGCCAATAGCAAGAAAGAAACAAGTGTAGCGAATTAATAACGGTAATAGTGGCTCGGTAATTTTCCGAATAAATTGATGCCTAATCATGCGTAAAGAAAAACTTGCAGCAATTGTTGTCATAACAAGAAACGCAGGAATAATAATTAAATTTTGTGGCAACACAGATACAAATGCCAACATCAATCCATTCCATCCGTGCTGACTAACTAAAAAACCTACTGTAAATCCAACAACCACTCCTTTTAAAAATAATAAAATAAAAATAAGTGGCAATCCAATAATTGAAATTCCTAACAGCCAAATAAATCCAATATATTTTAATTGTGAAAAGAAGCTTTCTCGAAACATGTCGCTCGCAATTGCAAATTCTCCTTTGGAAACTTGTCCAAAAAATCGATTCAAATAAAAAGATAAATCTTGTTTTTGACTCACCTCTAGACTATTTACAAGAATAGCTCCAAACACTACACCCATCAATAATAAAACAGAATTAAATATATATAGCGAAGAATTCTCCTGTATATGAGAAATTACACGATCTTGCCAAGTTTTTCGTAACATTTTTTCTTCCCTCCGTTCACACTCTTATTAAAATGTATGAAAGAAAGAAAAAAGTATGATTAATTAAGATTGAAATTTCGCTCCACTTTGCTAAACTTAAAAGTAGAGAATAGGAGGGATTTTGCTTGAAACCATTATTATTAGATTTTCCAACATTATTTCAAACTGAGCGCCTGCAAGTACGCAAACCATTTCCAGGTGATGGAACAGAGGTATATGAAGCAGTTCAAGCTTCTTTAGAAGACTTACAGCCATGGATGTCAATTACATCCGAGACAGAAGAAACTGCCGAAGAAACCGTTCGAAAAGCTCACGGGCAATTTTTACTTCGTGAAACATTGGCTTTTCATTTATATGATAAAATATCTGGTACATTTATTGGAGCTCTTACCCTTCATCCAGAAGACTGGGATATTCCAAAGTTTTCAATTCGTTTTTGGTTACATAGCGCTTATACAAAACAAGGTTATATGACAGAAGCAGTGAAAGGTGCTGTCCAGTTTGCTTTTGATAAGCTTGGTGCAAGACGACTTGAAATTCGCTGCGATGCTACAAATGTAAATGCATGTGCTTTAGCAGAACGACTGGAATTTATTTTAGAAGGTACATTAGAAAACGATTTTCTTGCTCCAGATGGCAGCTTACGTGACACACGCGTGTATGCAAAAATTAATTAAAACACTCGCCTTAGGCGAGTGTTTATTTTTGTAATTGCAAGTATTGTACAGCGAACATCGTCTTTGCATCATGGATACGCTGATTTTTCATAAGTTCAACAGCTTCTTCTAATGAAACTTCCATCAATTCCACAAATTCATCTTCATCTAAAGCTGCTTTATTTTCTTTTTTCTTTAATCCTGTTGCTTTGTATACATATAAAATCTCATCAGCAAAACCTGGTGATGTATAAAAAGATGTGATGAATTCCATTTTGTCACATACATATCCTGTTTCTTCTTCTAGTTCACGAATCGCTGTTACCTCTGGCTTTTCTCCAGGCTCTAATTTCCCCGCAGGAATTTCGACAATCTCTTTTTCAAGTGCTTTACGGTACTGCTCAACAAGCACGATTTTCTCTTCCTCTGTAACAGCGATGATAGCAACAGCCCCAGGATGATTTACAATTTCACGTTTACTCACTTCTCCATTTGGCAATACTACATCATCAACACGAACTTTAATAACTTTTCCATCAAAAATTGGTTCAGTTGCAACTGTTCTCTCTGCAAGATTACTCACAATATTTCATCTCCCTATTCTATTTCCTAATTGTTCTTCATACATTTTACCACACTGAAAGGAGCGTGATAAAAATGAAAGTGTATATTTTACCAAACAGTATCACATTGGTCGGAAAGGCTTGGCAAATTCGTAATAAACTAAAGCAATATGGAAAAGAGTACGCAACTGTGCAAGACTGGATTACTGCAAGCAAAAAGTAAACGTTTGTCAACCTTCTTTCGCTTTCGTACAATATAACTAAGGAGGTTGACCGATGAAAAAACGACAATTAGGAAACTCAGATTTGTATATTACTGAAATGGGACTTGGCTGTATGTCTCTTGGCACAGAAGAAAACCAAGCCATTCGCATCATCCATGAAGCGATTGATTTAGGAATTAACTTTTTTGATACAGCAGATTTATACAATTATGGATTAAATGAAGAATTTGTTGGAAAAGCGCTTAAGGGAAAAAGGGATCAAATTGTTCTGACAACGAAAGTTGGAAACCGCTGGACCGATGAAAAAAACGGCTGGTCTTGGGACCCTTCTAAAGCTTATATAAAGGCAGAAGTAAAGGAAAGTTTACGCCGCCTCCAAACAGATTATATTGATTTATATCAACTTCACGGTGGGACAATAGAAGATCCTATTGATGAAACAATCGAAGCGTTTGAAGAATTAAAAGAAGAAGGTATCATTCGACAGTACGGAATTTCTTCTATTCGTCCAAATGTCATTCTTGAATATGCAAAACGTTCCAACATTGTTAGCGTATTAATGGAGTACAGTCTATTAAATCGCCGGCCCGAAGAATGGTTTTCATTCTTACATGACAATCAAATTAGCGTAATTGCTCGCGGACCACTCGCGAAAGGTTTGTTAACGGACAATAATGAAAGAAAAGTAGAAAAAGTGAAAGAAAAAGATTATCTTTCTTATTCTTATAATGAATTAACAAAAACTTTAGCTGCTGTAACAGAAATTATAAACACTCATTCATTAACCGAAACAGCGATTCAATATTGTTTACATGACCCAGCTGTTGCCGCTGTTATTCCAGGTGCTAGTTCTATTCAGCAATTACGAGAGAATGTTCAAGCTACAATTCAATCTCCACTAACACCTGAAGAATATAAACAAATTCAAGCAGTGGTTAAATCTGATACATACACATTACACCGCTAAAAAAACGCTAC